>NZ_CDROCK010000021.1:0-100505 GCF_977020205.1 Pseudomonas sp. AIG
TTTGGTTACTTTTTCGGCGTCTGGAAAAAGTGACCCGCCGTAAGGGCGGAACCCTGAGCGGCCGTTACCGCAGCAACGGATATGCACTCAGATCGAAAAATGTGTCGCGTTCAAGATCTACCCCCTCACCCCAGCCTTCTCCCCCAAGGGGGCGAGGGGGAAGGGAGCCGATCTCCATGCAGTTCAAAATCCAATTCAACTCGATCTACCCCGAAGAAACCCGCTCACACGCTCGGCGGCGCTGGCCAAATGCTGTTCATGGGTAAACCCGGAAACCTTTAATGGCTTGAGGTCATGATCGCCAGCAGCTAACCACGCCACCTCAATACTCGGTGACAAGGTGTAAGCCTCAACCGCCTCCCGATTGCCCAGCGCATCCCGCTCGCCTTGCACAATCAACGTCCGAGCCTGCAAAGAAGCCAAATGCTCAACCCGTGGTTTCTCCGGCTTCCCCACCGCATAAAACGGATAACCCAAACACACCAACGCATCAGCGCCCAATTCGTCAGCCAAAAGACTGGCCATCCGCCCGCCCATGGACTTCCCGCCAATGGCCAAAACCCCAGTGACATGACGTCGCACTTCAGCAAACACCTCACGCCAACATTCCTGCAATTTCGCAGCAGTATTCGGCGGCCGCTTCACGCCATCCACCCGCCGCTGCGCCATATACGGAAACTCAAACCGCAACACGTTCACACCCAGTGCAGCAAGGCGCCCAGCCATATCGTTCATCCAGTCACTGTCCATCGGCGCACCAGCACCGTGGGCAAGGATCAACGTCGCCGAAGCCTCACCACTGGCGGCGTCCCAAAGCCACCCATGATCACGCACGCACTGCGCCCATTGATCCCCGTCAATACTGGCCTTGTGCTGTTTGTCCATGCTTGCCTCGCTTTTAGTCTGCCTATAACTCCAGACGAAGGATTCGCCGCGTGTCTTGCGCGCGCTCACTTCGGCTGAACCGTGGATGGGGAACCATGAACACTTCTATCAGTACCGCCTACAACTACAAGGTGGTCCGCCAATTCGCCATTATGACGGTGGTGTGGGGCATCGTCGGCATGGGCCTCGGGGTTTTTCTCGCGGCCCAATTGGTCTGGCCCGAACTCAACTTCAATTTGCCCTGGACCAGTTTCGGCCGTCTGCGCCCGCTGCACACCAACGCGGTGATCTTCGCGTTCGGTGGCTGTGCACTATTCGCCAGTTCGTTCTACTCGGTGCAACGCACCTGCCAGACCCAATTGTTTGCGCCAAAAATCGCCGCGTTCTGCTTCTGGGGCTGGCAACTGGTGATCCTGCTGGCGGCGATCAGCCTGCCACTGGGTTACACCAGCTCCAAGGAATACGCGGAGCTGGAATGGCCGATCGACATCCTGATCACCATCGTCTGGGTCGCTTACGCCGTCGTGTTCTTCGGCACGATCATGCAGCGCAAGACCAAGCACATTTATGTGGGCAACTGGTTCTTCGGCGCGTTCATCATCACCGTGGCGATTCTGCACATCGTCAACAACCTTGAGTTGCCGGTGAGTTTCACCAAGTCGTACTCGGTGTACGCCGGTGCAACCGACGCAATGGTGCAATGGTGGTACGGCCACAACGCCGTGGGCTTTTTCCTCACCGCCGGTTTCCTCGGGATGATGTACTACTTCGTGCCGAAACAGGCCGAGCGTCCGGTGTATTCGTATCGCCTGTCGATCGTGCACTTCTGGGCGTTGATCACCCTGTACATCTGGGCCGGCCCGCACCACTTGCACTACACCGCGCTGCCGGACTGGGCGCAGTCGCTGGGCATGGTGATGTCGCTGATTCTGCTGGCACCGAGCTGGGGCGGCATGATCAACGGCATGATGACCCTCTCGGGCGCCTGGCATAAATTGCGCAGCGACCCGATCCTGCGCTTCCTCGTGGTGTCGCTGGCGTTCTACGGCATGTCGACCTTCGAAGGTCCGATGATGGCGATCAAAACGGTCAACGCCCTCTCCCACTACACCGACTGGACCATTGGTCACGTACACGCTGGCGCCCTGGGTTGGGTGGCGATGATTTCCATCGGCGCGCTGTACCACATGATCCCGAAAATCTTCGGCAAAGCGCAGATGCACAGCGTCGGTTTGATCAACGCGCACTTCTGGCTCGCAACCATCGGCACCGTGCTCTACATCGCTTCGATGTGGGTCAACGGCATCGCCCAGGGCCTGATGTGGCGCGCAGTCAACGAGGACGGCACGCTGACCTACTCCTTCGTCGAAACCCTGGTGGCCAGCCATCCAGGCTTCGTCGTGCGGCTGATTGGTGGGGCGATCTTCCTCAGCGGCATGTTCCTGATGGCTTACAACACCTGGCGCACCGTGCGGGCCTCGCAGCCTGCTGACGTCGTTGCTGCCGCGCAGATGGCCTGAGGAGTCCGCCATGAAACACGAAACGATTGAAAAGAACGTCGGCCTGTTGATGTTGCTCATGGTGTTTGCCGTGAGCATCGGTGGCCTGACCCAGATCGTCCCGCTGTTCTTCCAGGACGTCACCAACAAACCGGTGGAAGGCATGAAGCCCTACACCGCGCTGCAACTGGAAGGCCGTGACATCTATATCCGCGAGGGCTGCGTCGGTTGCCACTCGCAGATGATCCGTCCGTTTCGCGCCGAAACCGAGCGTTACGGGCACTACTCGGTCGCCGGCGAAAGCGTCTGGGATCACCCGTTCCTGTGGGGCTCGAAACGCACCGGGCCGGACCTCGCCCGGGTCGGCGCGCGTTACTCGGATGACTGGCACCGCGCGCACTTGTACAACCCGCGCAACGTCGTACCGGAATCGAAAATGCCGGCCTACCCGTGGCTGGTCACGCAAGCGGTCGACAGCAGCCACACCGAAACCAAGCTCAAGACCATGCGCACCCTCGGCGTGCCGTACACCGACGACGACATCAGCGGCGCGGTGGCCAGCCTCAAAGGCAAGACCGAAATGGACGCCCTCGTCTCCTACCTGCAAGTGCTCGGCACTGCGATCAAGAGCAAGAGGTGAGCACGATGATCATTGAAATGAGTGCAGGCCTGATTCGCGGCCTCGGCACGGTCGTGGTGTTCGTCGCCTTCGTCGGTTTGACCTTGTGGGTGTTCAA
The DNA here is from genome assembly GCF_977020205.1 of Pseudomonas sp. AIG. Classification (NCBI taxonomy): domain Bacteria; kingdom Pseudomonadati; phylum Pseudomonadota; class Gammaproteobacteria; order Pseudomonadales; family Pseudomonadaceae; genus Pseudomonas; species Pseudomonas sp. AIG. The sequence continues at coordinate 3,122 of NZ_CDROCK010000021.1, forward strand.
CCGCAAGCGCACCCCGGAGTTTGCCGAAGCACGTCTGCTGCCGTTCGCCGACGAACCGCAAGCCGAAATAACCCAAGCAAATGAAACAAGGAGTACCCGGCCATGACCACCTTCTGGAGTACGTGGATCTGCGTACTGACCATCGGCAGCCTGATCGGCCTGACGTGGCTGCTGATCGGCACCCGCCGGGGCGAAACCAAGGGCAGCGTCGACCAGACCATGGGCCACAGCTTCGACGGCATCGAGGAGTACGACAACCCGCTGCCGCAGTGGTGGTTCATGCTGTTCGCCGGCACGCTGGTGTTTTCCGTGGGCTATCTGATCCTCTATCCGGGCCTGGGCAACTGGAAAGGCATCCTGCCGGGTTACGAGGATGGCTGGACCGGCGTGCACGAGTGGGAAAAGGAAATGAACAAGGCTGATGCCAAGTTCGGCCCGATCTTCGCCAAGTTCGCCGCCATGCCGGTGGAAGAAGTGGCGAAGGATCCACAGGCGCTGAAAATGGGTGGCCGCCTGTTCGCTTCAAACTGCTCGGTGTGCCACGGCTCGGACGCCAAGGGCGCGTTCGGTTTCCCTAACCTCGCCGACAGTGACTGGCGCTGGGGCGGCGATGCCGAGACCATCAAGACCACCATCATGGGTGGCCGGATGGCGGCGATGCCAGCATGGGGCGAAGTGTTGGGCGAGGCCGGGGTGAAAAACGTGGCCGCTTATGTGCGTCATGAACTGGCCGGTCTGCCATTGCCCGCCGACAGCAAGGCTGACCTGCAAGCCGGACAGCAGGCGTTCAGCACCACGTGCGTAGCCTGTCATGGGGCAACCGGCCAGGGCACTGAAGCCATGGGGGCGCCGAATTTGACGCACCCGGCCGGGTTTATCTATGGCACCAGCCTGACCCAACTTGAACAGACCATCCGCCATGGTCGTCAGGGTCACATGCCAGCGCAGAACGAGTTGCTGGGTAACGATAAAGTGCAATTGCTCGCCGCTTATGTGTACAGCCTGTCACATGGATTGAATACAGAAAAACTGATTACTGAAGACAACAAGAAATAAGCATTGCGTACACATCTGCCGCACCATTCTCGGTGCGGCAGCATCCAGCCCCTTTGCGACGCATTGTCGCACCCCTTCACACCCTCTCCTTTCGGTTCCCCTGATTCGGGTCTACGCTTGCTCGATGCGGACTGGCTTGTGCCGGTTCCAGGTCAACGCTGACTGCTGTGTTCTGCGAACCGGCTGACTGATGTGGCCGCAAACGCCGGTAGATACCGGCTGTCGTGCCATTTACCGTCCGTCACCCGAACCGAGCGTTTGAACACACCTCGTTACAAGCGACCTGAACCCCTCGCTTTTTTCGTCCGCTGCGACATTTTGTCCGAGGCTGATTTTGTCCTTACGCGGCGCATGGAAAGGCCGCAGAATCAGCCTTGGAAAGCATTGACCCAGGTCATGGCGCGTTGCAATGACCCCCTGCTCTCTGCATACTTGCGGCCGATTTTAATCCTAATAAAACACCCAAACCGTGGAACCTTAGAATGAGCACAGCAATCAGTCCGACTGCTTATAACTATAAGGTAGTCCGCCAGTTCGCCATCATGACGGTGGTCTGGGGGATCCTTGGCATGGGGCTCGGTGTCTTCATCGCCTCGCAACTGGTCTGGCCGGAATTGAACTTCGGTCTGCCGTGGACGAGCTTTGGACGCCTGCGCCCGTTGCACACAAACCTGGTGATTTTCGCCTTCGGTGGTTGTGCACTGTTTGCCACTTCCTACTATGTCGTGCAGCGAACCTGCCAGACGCGACTGATTTCCGACAGCCTCGCGGCCTTCACCTTCTGGGGCTGGCAAGCGGTGATCGTCGGCGCGATCATTACCTTGCCGCTGGGTTACACCACCACCAAGGAATACGCGGAACTGGAATGGCCCCTCGCCATTTTGCTGGCCATTGTCTGGGTCACCTACGGTCTGGTGTTCTTCGGCACCATTACCAAGCGCAAAACCAAGCACATCTACGTGGGTAACTGGTTCTACGGCGCGTTCATCGTGGTCACGGCGATGCTACACATCGTCAACCACGCGTCCTTGCCGGTGAGCTTCTTCAAGTCCTACTCTGCCTACTCGGGCGCGACCGACGCGATGATCCAGTGGTGGTACGGCCACAACGCGGTGGGCTTCTTCCTCACCACCGGTTTCCTCGGGATGATGTACTACTTCGTGCCGAAACAGGCCGAACGCCCGATCTATTCCTATCGCCTGTCGATCGTGCACTTTTGGGCACTGATCACCCTGTACATCTGGGCCGGCCCGCACCACTTGCACTACACCGCCCTGCCGGATTGGGCACAATCGCTGGGCATGGCGATGTCGATCATTCTTCTGGCGCCAAGCTGGGGCGGCATGATCAACGGCATGATGACCCTGTCGGGCGCCTGGCATAAGCTGCGCACCGACCCGATTCTGCGTTTCCTCGTGGTCTCCCTGGCGTTCTACGGCATGTCGACCTTCGAAGGGCCGATGATGGCGATCAAGACCGTCAACTCGCTCTCGCACTACACCGACTGGACCATCGGCCACGTACACGCCGGCGCGCTCGGCTGGGTGGCGATGATCTCGATCGGCGCGATCTACCACATGATCCCGAAACTGTTCGGTCGTGCGCAGATGCACAGTGTCGGCCTGATCAACGCGCACTTCTGGCTCGCGACGATCGGCACCGTGCTGTACATCGCTTCGATGTGGGTCAACGGCATCACTCAAGGCCTGATGTGGCGTGCAATCAACGACGACGGCACCCTCACCTACTCGTTCGTTGAAGCGCTGCAAGCCAGCCACCCGGGCTACATCGTCCGCGCCCTGGGCGGTGCTTTCTTCGCCAGCGGCATGTTCCTGATGGCTTACAACGTCTGGCGCATCGTGCGCGCCTCGAACCCGGCCGAAGCCGAAGCCGCTGCCCAGATCGCTGTCGTTGGAGCTCACTGATGAAGCATGAAGCTGTCGAGAAGAATATTGGCCTGCTGGCCTTCTTCATGGTCATCGCCGTCAGCGTTGGCGGCCTGACCCAAATCGTTCCGCTGTTTTTCCAGGACGTCACCAACAAGCCGGTCGAAGGCATGAAGCCTCGTTCGGCGCTGGAACTGGAAGGCCGCGACGTCTACATCGCCAACGGCTGTGTCGGCTGCCACTCGCAGATGATCCGGCCGTTCCGTGCTGAAACCGAACGTTACGGCCACTACTCGGTCGCCGGTGAAAGCGTCTGGGACCACCCGTTCCTGTGGGGTTCCAAACGTACCGGTCCGGACCTGGCCCGTGTCGGCGGTCGTTACTCGGATGACTGGCAACGTGCGCACTTGTACAACCCGCGCAACGTGGTGCCTGAGTCGAAAATGCCGGCTTACCCGTTCCTCGTGGAAAACAAGCTCGACGGCAAAGACACCGCCAAGAAAATGGAAGTGTTGCGCACGCTCGGCGTTCCTTACACCGACGAAGACATCGCCGGGGCCAAGGATGCCGTGAAGGGCAAAACCGAAATGGACGCGCTGGTGGCCTATCTGCAAGGCCTGGGCACCATCATCAAAAGCAAACGGTGAATTAGATGGATATCGGGATGATTCGTGGCCTGGGCACCGTTGTCGTGATGGTGGCCTTCATCGGTCTGGCGCTGTGGGTGTTCAGCCCCAAGCGCAAGTCGGAGTTTGAAGACGCGACCTTGTTGCCTTTTGCGGATGATCCCGAAGCCATCAAGCACGTCGAGCAAGCTTCTAGGAGTAACAAAGAATGACTACATTCTGGAGTCTGTACGTCACAGTCCTCAGTCTCGGTACGATCTTCGCCCTGACCTGGCTGCTGCTGTCGACCCGCAAGGGCCAGCGCAGCGAACAGACGGACGAGACAGTCGGGCACTCCTTCGACGGGATCGAGGAGTACGACAACCCACTGCCGAAATGGTGGTTCATGCTGTTTGTCGGCACCATCGTGTTTGCCTTGGGTTACCTGGTGCTGTACCCGGGCCTGGGCAACTGGAAAGGCCTGCTGCCGGGTTACAACTACCTCGATAACGACAAGCAGACTGCGTTCGCCAACGGCCAGACCGGCTGGACCGGCGTGCACGAGTGGGAAAAGGAAATGGCCCGTTCGGACGCCAGGTTCGGTCCGATCTTCGCCAAGTTCGCCGCGATGCCGATCGAAGAAGTCGCCAAGGATCCGCAAGCACTGAAAATGGGGGGCCGCCTGTTCGCCTCCAACTGCTCGGTGTGCCACGGCTCCGACGCCAAGGGTGCTTATGGTTTCCCTAACCTGACCGATGCCGACTGGCGCTGGGGCGGCGAGCCGGAAACCATCAAGACCACCATCATGGGCGGTCGCCACGCGGTGATGCCGGCCTGGGCTGAAGTGATCGGGGAGCAAGGCGTTGCCGACGTCGCAGCGTTCGTCGTGACCAAACTCGATGGCCGCAAATTGCCGGAAGATACCAAGGCTGACCCGGAAAACGGCGGCAAACTGTTCGCCGCCAACTGCGTGGCCTGCCACGGTCCGGAAGGCAAAGGCACCCCCGCCATGGGCGCGCCGAACCTGACCCACCCGGGCGCGTTCATCTACGGTTCGAGCTTCGCGCAACTGCAGCAGACCATCCGTTACGGCCGTCAAGGCCAGATGCCTGCGCAGGAACAACTGCAAGGCAACGACAAGGTGCACCTGCTGGCGGCTTACGTTTACAGCCTGTCCCACGGTGAGAAAGCACCGCAAGCGAACGCCGAATAAGGCCATCGCTTGAAACAAAAAAAGGCCCCGCCAATGTTGATTGGCGGGGCCTTTTTTCATGCTGGCATTCATGACATGAAACGTCACCCGATCTCCTGCGCCCCTGCTCTTTGGCAGGAGCGCTTTCGCCGGTGCCGTTATTCCATGGGTTGATCAGATGAACGCCGCTGAGTTGTGAGAACCCCGGATTAGCCGCCACGCCAAAACCGTCCATACTCAACAAGTCAATTGACCTGCATCAGGCTTTGCTGCATTCGCTACACCATTCAGGTTTTTTCCCCAACGCGACCAAAGGTCGCACCCTTGAGCCAGGGCGACCGGCGTATCATTGCGCCACTGCAACAGCCCTTTTTGACCTTGGTTGGCACGTATCGACCGAGGCATTTTTCCACTGCCGTGGGATGCAATGATGAGCAACCAGATTCCGGTACACGACGTCACACCACCGAGCAAAAACGCGAACAACAGCGTTGATCTTTACGCCTCTCGAGAAAAAATCTACACCCGCGCTTTCACTGGCCTGTTCCGCAATCTGCGGATGATGGGTGGGGCTGCATTGTTCCTGCTGTATTTCGGCACGGTGTGGCTGAACTGGGGCGGCCATCAGGCCGTATGGTGGAACCTGCCGGAGCGCAAGTTCTTCATCTTCGGCGCCACCTTCTGGCCGCAGGATTTCATCCTGCTCTCCGGCCTGTTGATCATTGCTGCATTCGGCCTGTTCTTCATCACCGTGTATGCCGGCCGTGTCTGGTGCGGTTACACCTGCCCGCAAAGTGTCTGGACGTGGATTTTCATGTGGTGCGAGAAGGTCACCGAAGGCGACCGCAACCAGCGCATCAAGCTCGACAAGGCGCCGATGAGCGCCAACAAGTTGCTGCGCAAAGCCGCCAAACACTCGATGTGGCTGCTGATCGGTTTTGTCACCGGCATGACCTTCGTCGGCTACTTCTCGCCGATTCGCGAACTGGTTTTCGAATTCTTTACCGGCCAGGCTGATGGCTGGTCGTATTTCTGGGTCGGTTTCTTCACCCTCGCCACCTACGGCAACGCCGGTTGGCTGCGCGAGCAGGTGTGCATCTACATGTGCCCGTATGCGCGCTTCCAGAGCGTGATGTTCGACAAAGACACACTGATCGTTTCCTACGACCCGCGTCGCGGCGAAAGCCGTGGCCCGCGCAAGAAAGGCGTCGATTACAAGGCCCAGGGCTTGGGCGATTGCATCGACTGCACGATGTGCGTACAGGTCTGCCCGACTGGCATCGACATCCGCGACGGCCTGCAGATCGAGTGCATCGGCTGCGCCGCGTGCATCGACGCCTGCGACAGCATCATGGACAAGATGGATTACCCGCGCGGGCTGATCAGCTATACCACCGAACACAACCTGTCCGGGCAGAAAACCCATAAACTGCGGCCACGCCTGATCGGCTATGCGGTGGTGCTGCTGGCGATGATCAGCCTGTTGGTCACTGCATTCGTGATGCGCTCGCTGGTCGGTTTCGACGTCAGCAAGGACCGTGTGCTGTACCGCGAAAACGCCGAAGGCCGGATCGAAAACGTCTACAGCCTGAAGATCATGAACAAGGACCAGCGCGACCACACTTATGTGCTGGAAGCCGCCGGGTTGCCCGACCTGCGCCTGCAAGGCAAACGCGAGATCAAGGTCGCGGCCGGCGACATCGTCAGCATGCCGGTCGAATTGTCGAGCGCACCGGAACAACTGCCATCGAGCACCAACGAGGTGAAATTCATCCTCAAGGATGCTGATGACGACAGCGTCCACGTTGAAGCCAAGAGCCGATTCATCGGCCCACAAATCCGTTGAGAGAACTGAACATGCCCGCAGCAAACGCCGCAAGTCCTTGGTACAAGCACCTTTGGCCATGGATCATCATCGGGATTCTGGCCTGTTCGGTGACCCTGACCCTGTCGATGGTGACCATCGCGGTGAACAACCCGGATAACCTGGTCAACGACAACTATTACGAGGCGGGCAAAGGCATCAACCGTTCGCTGGACCGTGAACTGTTGGCGCAGAATCTGAAGATGCGTGCGGCTGTGCATCTGGATGATGTTACTGGTGAAGTTGATTTGCGTTTGAGCGGTGAGAGTCAGCCGAAGACGCTGGAATTGAATCTGATCTCGCCGACGCAGCCGGAGAAGGATCGCAAGATTGTTCTGACTCGCAGCGAGACTGAAATCGGCCGTTATATCGGTCAACTGGGCGACAAGGTTGAAGGTCGTCGCTTTGTCGAGTTGCTCGGTAGTCAGGATGATCACGTCTGGCGGATGTTCGAAGAAGAGTTGGTCAGCCATGACAAGGATTTGCTGCTCGGTGACGAGCCGCTGCAAGGTGCGGAAGACCTGAAGAAGTAAGCCTGACTCTGATCGTTCCCACGCTCTGCGTGGGAACGCAGCCAGGGGCGCTCCGCGTCCCAGCCGAAGCGGACGCGGAGCGTCCGGGGAGGCATTCCCACGCGGAGCGTGGGAACGATCATCGGAACACGTGCCATGACCAGCCCACTCCCCTGCTACCACTGCGCCCTGCCCGTCCCGTCCGGCAGCCGCTTCACCGCTGTCGTACTCGGGCAATCCCGCGAGTTCTGCTGCCCCGGCTGTCAGGCCGTGGCTGAAGCCATCGTCGCTGGCGGCCTGGAAAGCTATTACCAACACCGCAGCGAAGCCTCGGCCAACCCCGAAGCGCTGCCGGTGCAACTGACCGACGAACTGGCGCTGTACGACCGCGCCGATGTCCAGCAGCCCTTCGTCCGCCATGAAGGCGAACTGGCCGAAACCACCCTGCTGATGGAAGGCATCAGTTGCGCCGCCTGCGGCTGGCTGATCGAAAAACACCTGCGCACGCTGCCGGCCGTGGCCGAGGCGCGCCTGAACCTGTCCAACCATCGCCTGCACGTGCGCTGGGCCGACGCGCAACTGCCGCTGAGTCAGATCCTCGCCGAACTGCGCCACATCGGCTACGCCGCCCACCCATATCAGGCCGACCGCGCCAGTGAACAACTGGCCAGCGAAAACCGTCTGGCCCTGCGCCAACTCGGCGTGGCTGGATTGCTGTGGTTCCAGGCGATGATGGCGACCATGGCGACATGGCCGGAATTCAACATCGACCTCAGCCCCGAGCTGCACACGATCCTGCGCTGGGTCGCGCTGTTCCTGACCACGCCGATCGTGTTCTACAGCTGCGCGCCGTTTTTCAAAGGGGCGATGCGCGATCTGCGCACGCGCCACCTGACCATGGACGTCTCGGTGTCGCTGGCGATCGGCAGCGCCTACATTGCCGGGATCTGGACCTCGATCACCGGCGTCGGCGAGTTGTACTTCGACGCGGTGGGGATGTTTGCGCTGTTCCTGCTGGCCGGGCGCTATCTGGAACGTCGCGCCCGCGAGCGCACCGCCGCCGCGACGGCGCAACTGGTCAATCTGTTGCCTGCCTCGTGTCTGCGGCTGGACAACAACGGCCAGAGCGAACGCATCCTGCTCAGCGAGCTACGTCTCGGCGAGCGGATTCTGGTGCAGGCCGGCTCGATTCTGCCGGCGGATGGCAAAATCATCGACGGCCAGTCGAGCATCGACGAATCGCTGCTGACCGGCGAATACCTGCCGCAACCGCGCGTACCGGGCGATGCGGTCACCGCCGGCACGCTCAACGTCGAAGGCGCGTTGACCGTGGAAGTGCAGGCGCTGGGACACGACACGCGCCTGTCGGCCATCGTTCGTTTGCTCGACCGCGCCCAGGCGGAGAAACCGCGACTGGCGGAAATCGCCGACCGCGCCGCGCAATGGTTCCTGCTGTTATCACTGATCGCAGCGGCGGCCATCGGCTTGCTCTGGTGGGAACTGGATTCATCCCGGGCATTCTGGATCGTCCTCGCCATGCTCGTCGCGACCTGCCCGTGCGCGCTGTCGCTGGCGACGCCGACCGCGCTGACGGCGGCCACCGGCACCCTGCACAAACTCGGTCTGTTGCTGACCCGCGGCCATGTGCTGGAAGGCTTGAATCAAATCGACACGGTGATCTTCGACAAGACCGGCACCCTCACCGAAGGTCGACTGGTGCTGCGCTCGATTCGCCCGCTCGGCGCACTCGACAGCGAACAATGCCTGAGCCTCGCCGCTGCGCTGGAAAACCGTTCGGAGCATCCGATTGCCCGCGCGTTCGGCCGTGCGCCGCTGGCGGCGGAAGAAGTCCACAGCACGCCGGGACTTGGCCTTGAAGGTCTGGTTGGCGAGCAGCGTTTGCGCATCGGCCAGGCAGAGTTTGTCTGCGCCCTCAGCGGCGCTGCGGCACCGTCAATGCCGGACGAGGCCGGCCAATGGTTGCTGCTTGGCGACGCTCAGGGGCCGCTGGCGTGGTTCGTCCTCGACGATCGCTTGCGTGATGACGCCCCCGCCCTGCTCGCTGCGTGCAAGGCGCGTGGCTGGCGTACGCTGTTGTTGTCCGGCGACAGCTCGCCGATGGTCGCCAGCGTCGCCGCCGAACTCGGTATCGACGAAGCCCGTGGCGGCTTGCGCCCGGACGACAAGCTGCAAGTTCTGCAGCAACTGCACAAGGAAGGCCGCAAAGTGCTGGTGCTCGGCGACGGCGTCAATGACGTGCCGGTACTGGCAGCGGCCGACATCAGCGTGGCCATGGGTTCGGCCACCGATCTGGCGAAAACCAGTGCCGACGCCGTGCTGCTGTCCAACCGCCTCGACGCTTTGGTCCAAGCCTTCACTCTGGCGCGGCGGACCCGCCGGGTAATCATCGAGAACCTGCTGTGGGCGGCGCTGTACAATGGCCTCATGTTGCCGTTCGCCGCCCTCGGCTGGATCACTCCGGTGTGGGCTGCCGTCGGCATGTCGATCAGTTCGTTGACGGTGGTGCTCAATGCCTTGCGCCTGACTCGCTTGCCGAGTCCGCCGCCCGCCAGCACCCGCTCGCAAACCCGCCCGCTGCCGGCCTAAGCCGCACGGGCGTCTGGAGTACAGATGCCAGCTCTCTATGTGATGATCCCGGCCGCGCTGCTGATCGTGGCCATCGCCGTGTACATCTTTTTCTGGGCGGTGGACAGCGGTCAGTACGACGACCTTGACGGCCCGGCGCACAGCATCCTGTTCGACGATCAGGATCCGAACCACACCGCAGCGGTGGACGAAGCCCGCGCCAACAAACCGGACGACAAGGCGCCCCCTCATGCTTGAACTGGCGCCATTGCTGGTCTCGGCATTGATCCTCGGGCTGCTCGGTGGCGGTCATTGCCTGGGCATGTGCGGCGGGTTGATGGGCGCGCTGACCCTGGCGATTCCCAAGGAGCAACGCAGTCGGCGCTTTCGTTTGCTGCTGGCGTATAACCTTGGGCGAATTCTCAGTTATGCCACGGCGGGATTGCTGATTGGCCTCGCAGGCTGGGCGGTCGCGAACAGCCCAGCCGCATTGTTCATGCGCGTGCTGGCCGGGTTGTTGCTGATCGCCATGGGTTTGTATCTGGCCGGTTGGTGGAGCGGACTGACACGCATTGAAAGTCTCGGACGCGGTTTGTGGCGCTACATCCAACCCGTCGCCAACCGCTTGTTGCCGGTGTCGAGTTTGCCTCGTGCGTTATTGCTGGGTGCGTTGTGGGGCTGGCTGCCCTGCGGACTGGTTTACAGCACGTTGCTGTGGTCGGCGAGTCAGGGCAATGCGCTGGACAGTGCGTTGTTGATGCTCGCCTTTGGCCTCGGCACCTGGCCGGTATTGCTGGCGACGGGGCTTGCGGCGGAACGCGTCACGGCCATTTTGCGCAAACGCAGCGTGCGCATGGCTGGTGGATTACTGGTAATTCTGTTTGGCATCTGGACATTGCCGGGGCCGCATCAACATTGGTTGATGGGCCATTAGATCGGCGGCGCGGCCTTCGCGAGCAGGCTCGCTCCCACAGGGGATTTGAGGCGTACAGAAAATCTGTGGGAGCGAGCTTGCTCGCGAAGAGGCCTGCATGATCAACACACCTCCTCCCCCGTTGATGCAAATCAACAGCCCCATCGCCGCCCCCCGATAGACTCGCTCACACTGCCAGCCTATCCGGGGGAATGCCCGCATGCTCGATGCCATTCGTTGGGACTCTGATCTGATCCGCCGCTACGACCTGGCGGGGCCGCGCTACACCTCTTATCCGACGGCCGTGCAATTTCACGGTCAGGTCGGCACCTTCGACCTGTTTCATGCCCTGCGCGACAGCCGCAAGGCCCTGCGCCCCTTGTCGCTGTACGTGCACGTGCCGTTCTGCGCGAACATTTGCTACTACTGCGCCTGCAACAAGGTCATCACCAAGGATCGTGGTCGCGCCCTGCCCTACCTGCAGCGGCTGGAGCAGGAAATTCAGTTGATCGCCTGCCACCTCGACCCGGCCCAGAAAGTCGAGCAACTGCACTTTGGCGGCGGCACCCCGACCTTTCTCAGCCACGACGAACTGCGTCAGTTGATGGCGCACCTGCGCAAGCATTTCAATCTGCTGGATGACGACTCCGGTGATTACGGCATCGAGATCGACCCGCGTGAAGCCGACTGGTCGACCATGGGCCTGCTGCGCGAACTGGGTTTCAACCGGGTCAGCATAGGCCTGCAAGACCTCGACCCGGCGGTGCAGCGTGCGGTCAATCGCCTGCAAAGTCTGGAAGAAACCCGCGCGGTGATCGATGCGGCGCGCACCCTGCAATTTCGCTCGATCAATATCGACCTGATTTACGGCTTGCCCAAGCAGACGCCGGACAACTTCGCCCGCACCGTCGAGGAAGTGATCAGCCTGCAACCGGACCGGCTCTCGGTGTTCAACTATGCGCACCTGCCCGAGCGTTTCATGCCGCAGCGACGGATCAATGGCAATGAGTTACCGGCGCCCGCGCAGAAACTGGAAATGCTCGAACACACCATCGAACAGCTCACCGCCGCCGGCTATCGCTACATCGGCATGGATCACTTCGCCCTGCCCGACGATGAGCTGGCCATTGCTCAGGAAGAAGAAACCCTGCAACGCAACTTCCAGGGTTACACCACTCACGGCCACTGCGATCTGATTGGTCTGGGGGTTTCCGCGATCAGCCAGATTGGCGATCTGTACTGCCAGAACAGCAGCGACCTCAACGAGTACCAGAACACCCTCGCCGCCGCCCAACTGGCGACCAGCCGGGGCTTGGTGTGCAACGCCGATGATCGCTTGCGCCGTGCGGTGATTCAGCAACTGATCTGCAATTTCAGCCTGGAATTCGCCGAGATCGAGCAGCAGTTCAACATCGATTTTCAGGGCTATTTCGGCGCGCTGTGGCCGCAGCTGCAAGGCATGGCCAGTGATGGCCTGATCGAGCTGGATCGCGAGCGGATCGAAGTGTTGCCAGCGGGACGTCTGCTGGTGCGCTCGGTGTGCATGGTGTTCGATGCCTACCTGGAACAGCAGAACCGCCAGCGTTTTTCGCGGGTGATTTAGTTTTTCATCAGCAGCGAGCCGACTTTCATATTCTGATCCGCGGTCAGGCCCGACTGCCCCACCACTTTCGATAAAGCAAGATTGGCCGTGATCAGACCGGTATTCAACGCGGCGATGGCGCCGCGCAGCGCGGCGGTTTTGATGATCTTTTCTTCGTTGGAGAGGCGCTTGTCGGCCATGAGCGCTTCGATGAGCGCCTTTTTCTCGGCGATTTCTTTTTGCAGTTTGCGGATCATCTTCAGCAATTGCTGGATGTTCTCGGGCAAGCCGCTGCTCTCGATGTCGCTGTTCTCGCCACCGGCACTGGCGGACTTTTCGATCGATGCACCGGACAGCGACACTTTGACGCCCTCGACCAAGGTCGGGGTTGCCTCTTCGGTCGAGCCTGGGTCGCGTGCATTGCCAGACGCCGTTTTAAACGTCTCCGGCACTGCCGCAACATCGCTGTTACCCGGGCCCAGCGTGCCAATGGCGGCCATCGAATCGTTCCTTGTATGCACTTTGATACCTGTTTATCGGCTGCTGGCCCTGTGGCTTTATGGCTGTAGGGCAAAGTCGCCCCAGACTGGCCTGAATGTCCTCCCGTGGGTTACCCTTACTGCTTATGTGTGTTTTCCCACAAGGATTTAAGAAATGTCCGAGCCAGTCAAACTGCGCGCTCACAACCAGGCCCATTGCAAGGATTGCAGCCTGGCCCCTCTCTGCCTGCCACTTTCTCTGAATCTGGAAGACATGGATGCGCTGGACGAAATCGTTAAACGCGGCCGCCCGTTGAAAAAGGGCGAGTTCCTGTTCCGCCAGGGCGACACGTTCGATTCCGTTTATGCAGTACGCTCCGGCGCCCTGAAGACCTTCAGCCTGAGCGACAGCGGCGAAGAACAGCTCACCGGTTTCCACCTGCCGAGCGAACTGGTCGGTCTGTCCGGCATGGACACCGAGAAACACCCGGTGTCGGCCCAGGCGCTGGAAACCACCTCGGTCTGCGAAATTCCCTTTGAACGCCTCGACGAACTGGCCCTGCAACTGCCGCAGTTGCGCCGCCAGTTGATGCGCGTCATGAGCCGGGAAATCCGTGACGACCAGCAAATGATGTTGCTGCTGTCGAAGAAAACCGCGGACGAGCGCATCGCCACGTTCCTGGTCAACCTGTCCGCACGCTTCCGCGCTCGCGGTTTCTCGGCCAACCAGTTCCGTCTGAGCATGTCGCGCAATGAAATCGGCAACTACCTCGGTCTGGCGGTGGAAACCGTGTCCCGCGTGTTCACGCGCTTCCAGCAGAACGAGCTGATCGCCGCCGAGGGCAAGGAGATTCATATCCTCGACCCGATCCAGCTCTGCGCGCTGGCCGGTGGCTCGCTCGAAGGTTAATGTCGATCCGCGGTTGAGCGAAGCGTTTCAGCCGCGGGTATACTGCGCCGTTTGCAGCCCTGCCAGGACACCTCGACGATGGTCTTCGACTCCTTCGACATCAAATCGCTTATCCGCCCAGTGATCGACTTCCCGAAACCGGGCGTGATCTTTCGCGACATCACCCCGCTGTTTCAGTCGCCGACGGCCCTGCGCCTGGTGATGGACAGCTTCGCCCACCGCTATGTGGAAGCCGATTTCACCCACATCGGCGCGATGGATGCCCGTGGCTTCCTGATCGGCTCGGTACTGGCCTATCAGTTGAACAAGCCGCTGGTGCTGTTCCGCAAGCAAGGCAAACTGCCGGCGGACGTGCTGGCCGAGGGTTACGCGACCGAGTACGGCGAAGCGTTCCTGGAAGTGCACGCCGACAGCCTGTGTGAAGGCGATTCGGTGGTGATGTTCGATGATTTGATCGCCACGGGCGGCACGCTGATTGCGGCGGCCAACCTGATTCGCCGCATGGGCGCGCGGGTGCATGAGGCGGCGGCGATTATTGACTTGCCGGAGCTGGGTGGCTCGCAGCGTCTTGGGGACATGGGCATTCCTACCTTCTGCCTGACGCAGTTTGCGTTGACTGATAAATAATCAAGATCAAAAGATCGCAGCCTTCGGCAGCTCCTACATTGGGATGTGCGTTTCCCTGTAGGAGCTGCCGAAGGCTGCGATCTTTTGACTTTAAAGCCCCATCTGCTTGCTGATGATCTCGTTCATCACCTCCCGCGTCCCGCCGCCAATCGACAAGATGCGGTTATCCCGATACAGCCGTTCCACCAGACTCTCGCGCATGTAACCGAGCCCGCTAAGAATCTGCACCGCCTCGGTGGTGATCCGGTCCGACGTGTCCGTGGCAAAGTTCTTCGCCATGGAGATTTCCTTGATGACACTCTGCCCCGCCGCTATCTTCGCCGCTTGCCGGTAAGTGAATTCCCGCGAGACCTCCAGCGCCGTGGCCATCTCGGCGAGGCGATGCTTGATCACCTGAAACTTGCCGATCGGCTTGCCGAACGCCTCACGCTCGCGCGCCCATTTCAGGCTCTGCTCCAACGCCAGCTGCGAAGTCATGTTGGCCATCAACGCCAACGCCAGCCGTTCGCTCTGAAAATTGCCCATGATGCAGGCGAAGCCCATATTCTCGGCGCCGATCAGATTGCCCACAGGTACACGGCAGTCATCGAAGAACAACTCAGCCGTGTCCGACGCCCACCAGCCCATTTTCTTGAGCTGACGGCCAACGGTGAAGCCCGGCGTGCCCTTCTCGATCAGCAACAGGCTGATGCCGCCGAAACCCGGCGCACCGGTGCGCACCGCGACGGTGTAGAAATCCGCGCGCACGCCACTGGTGATAAAGGTTTTGCTGCCGCTGACGCGATAGAAATCGCCGTCACGCACCGCGCGGGTTTGCAGGTTGGCGACGTCGGAGCCGCCGCCCGGCTCGGTGACGGCCAATGCGCTGATCTTTTCGCCGCCAAGCACTTGTGGCACGACGCGGTCACGCACGTCGGGACGCGCCCATTTGACGATCGGCGGCAGACCGATGTCCAGCGATCCCAGCCCCGCTACCAGGCCGCCAGAGCCGCAGCGCATCAATTCCTCACTGGCGGCGACCTTGGCGAACAGATCGCCTGCATGGCTGCCTCCCAGCGCTTCGGGATAGCCGATGCCAAGAATGCCCGCCGCGCCCGCCTTCAGGTACAGCTCACGGGGGAAATTTTCGGCTTCTTCCCACTGATCGATGTCCGGCAGGATCTCGCGTTCGACGAAACGTCGGACACTGTCACGGACCAATTGGTGGCTGGGGTCGAAGTATTCCTGAAAGGCAGGCATGGGCGAGCTCCACGGAAGGGTTCGCCGAACTTAACCGAGCGCTTGCTTGGTTTTCAATAAGATTGTGGATGTGAAGCTCGGAAACCGAGTCGCATCGATCGCGAGCAGGCTCACTCCTACAGGGGAACGCATTCCAAATGTAGGAGTGAGCCTGCTCGCGATGGGGCCAGAACAGGCATTACAGTATTAGAGGGAAATCGGTTTACGCCCGGCAAACGAATGCGCCAGCGTGCCGCCATCGACCAGTTCCAGCTCACCACCCAGCGGCACGCCGTGAGCGATCCGCGAAGCGATCAGGCCTTTGTTGCTCAGCAGCTGCGCGATGTAATGCGCCGTCGCCTCACCTTCCACCGTCGGGTTGGTCGCAAGGATGACTTCAGTAAAAGTCCCCGCCTCCTCAATCCGCGTCATCAACTGCGGAATGCCGATCGCTTCAGGCCCGAGACCATCGAGCGGCGACAAATGCCCCTTGAGCACAAAGTAGCGCCCACGGAAGCCGGTCTGCTCGACCGCATACACATCCATTGGCCCCTCGACCACGCAGAGCAACGTGTCGTCACGGCGGGTATCGGCGCATTGCGGGCACAGATCGTCTTCGGTCAGCGTGCGGCACTGGCGGCAGTGACCGACCCCTTCCATGGCTTGGCTGAGTGCCTGAGCCAGACGCAAGCCGCCGCTGCGGTCACGCTCGAGCAACTGCAACGCCATGCGCTGGGCGGTTTTCTGACCCACGCCCGGCAAAGTGCGCAAGGCGTCGATCAGTTGGCGAATCAAAGGGCTGAAGCTCATGGGTAAAAAGTCCGACAAAACAACGAGACGCGGTTTATACCCGCGCCTCTGGCCAGCGTCAAATACTCAGTCCTGGGCAACCCGCACCACCAGTTTGCCGAAGTTGCGCCCCTCCAGCAGACCGATAAACGCCTCGGGCGCCTGCTCCAGGCCATCGACCACGTCCTCGCGGAATTTCACCTTGCCGTCGCGCACCCACGGCACCATGTGGCTGATAAATTCCGGCTGACGGTCGCCGTAGTCGTCGAACACGATAAAGCCCTGAATCCGCACGCGCTTGGTCAGCAGTGTGCGTTGCAGCATTGGCAGACGATCCGGGCCTTGCGGCGCTTCGGAGGCGTTGTACCCGGCGATCAGACCGCACAACGGAATGCGCGCCTTGGCGTTGAGCAGCGGCACCACGGCGTCGAATACATGACCGCCGACGTTCTCGTAATAGATGTCGATGCCATTCGGGCAGGCTTTGGCCAGTTGCTCGGCGAAATCGGGCGCCTTGTGATCGATGCAGGCATCAAACCCCAGCTCCTCGACGACGTATTTGCATTTATCGGCACCACCGGCCACGCCGACCGCGCGCAGGCCTTTGATCTTCGCCACTTGACCGACCACCGAGCCGACCGCACCGGACGCCGCAGCGACCACGAGGGTTTCGCCTTCTTTCGGCTGGCCGATGTCCATCAGGCCCATGTACGCGGTCATGCCGGGCATGCCCAGCACACCGAGGGCCATGGACGGGCTCGGCAACCCGGCCGGGATCGGGATGATATTGCGGCCGTCGCTGATGCTGTGGCTCTGCCAACCGGTGGCGCCGACCACCAGATCGCCTTTATGGAATTTCGGATGACGCGAATCCTCGACACGGCTGACAGCACCGCCAGTCATTACTTCGCCGATTTGTACCGGGGCGGCGTAGGACGGCGCGTCACTCATGCGTCCGCGCATGTAGGGGTCGAGGGACAGATAGAGGGTTTTCAGCAGTACCTCGCCGTCCGCAAGATCGGGCAGCGCTTCGCGTTCGAGGCGGAAGTTTTCCGGGGTCGGCGCACCGACCGGGCGTGAGGCGAGGACAAAGCGCTGGTTGAGGGTGAGAGGGTCGGACATGTCAGCGTCTCCTGTGAAGGGTGAATTCAGCGGGTATAGGGAGCAGACCGTTGAGGCTTTTGCGCGTTCGATGTTTATTCAGTTGGCCGTGATTGATCGTTCCCATGCTCCGCGTGGGAATGCCGCAACGGACGCTCCGCGTTCGGCTCTGGACTTGGAACGCGGAGCGTCCCGGGCTGCATTCCCACGCAGAGCGTGGGAACGATCAGTCAGAAACAAAAATGCCAGGCACAAGGCCTGGCATTTTTGTGTAGCTCATCTGCCGCCGAATGGCGAATCAGAATGGCAGTTTCATACCCGCTGGCAGGTTCATGCCGGCGGTCATGTTGCCCATTTTGTCCTGGCTGTTCTTTTCAATCTTGCGCACTGCGTCGTTGACGGCGGAAGCGATGACCGCTTCCAGCATTTCTTTGTCGTCTTCGCTCATGCCTTCAACCAGGCTTGGGTCGATGCTCACGCTTTTGACGTCGTGACGACCGGTCATCACCACGGTGACCATGTCGCCGCCGGCCTTACCGGTGACTTCGGCGTTGGCCAGTTCTTCCTGCATCTTGGCCATTTTTTCCTGCATCTGCTGCGCCTGCTTCATCAGGCCGGCCATGCCACCTTTCATCATGGGAATCACCTCAAAAGTACTTGGATCAAAACAGCGCCCGGCGAAGATTAGCCGAGCACCTTCAGTTATTAGCCTTGGGCGACCAAGGCATCGACAGGTTCAATAGTATCGTGTCGCACCACCGCGCCGAACTGCTGAACCATCTGCTGGATGAACGGATCGCCGTGAATCGACTCCTCCGCCTCGCGCTGACGGTTGGCACGCCGACGGGACGCGGCCTGGGCCGGGGTTTCTTGCTCGGGCTTGATCAGCTCGATGGTAAGGCCCAGTGTACGACCGTGGAACTGGTTCAACGCATCGTTCAGACGTCGCTGCTGCGTGGCGTTGAACAGAGCGCTGTGCGCCGGGTCGAGGTGCATCAGCCAGTGGTCGCCATCGACCGCGATCAGCGTGCAGTTGGCGGCAATGCTGCCGGTCATGCCGGAGATCGGCAGTTTCGGGAACAGCTCCAGCCATTGCAACGCCAAGCCAGTGGCCGGTGCCGCAGCCGGCTCTGGCTCGGGTTCCGGTTCGGGATCAGCGGCGTGTTCACTGGCCAGTTCATCGAGGTAGCTGTACGCCGAATCCATGTCCGGCTCGATGTAATCCTCGTCCAGCGGCGGTTCGTCGTCCATGTCCATGCCCGGGGTAGCGGCATCGACGTCGGCGACCGACGGCTCGGGAATCGGTGCGGCGGCCCACTCTGGCGCCTCCGGAACGACGCTGTCCGGGGTCGGCAACGGCATCGGCGGCAAATCAGGTTGCTCGGCGGTGGTTTCCAGCACCGGTTCGACGGCAGGTTGCTGCGCGGGTTCGGGCTCTGGCTCCGCCTCGGGCTCTACCGGGTCATTCCACGGCAGGTCGACGACGGCGTCGGCGACGACGGGCGCAGGCTCAGGTTCTGGCGCGGCAACAGGAGCGACCGGCGCGGGCTCGGGAGCCGGTGCTGCCACGGGTGCCGGAGCTGGAGCCGGCGCAACCGCCGCAGCGACTACCGGCGCAGGTTTAGGCGCGGCAGCCACTGAGTTTGCGGAATCAACTGTGGCCTGGCTGATCCCCACTGGCTTTAGCGGTTGCCTCGGGGCGTCCGCCGTATCTGCCGGCCGGAAGGCCAGCATCCGCAGCAAGACCATTTCGAAACCACCGCGCGGGTCCGGCGCCAGCGGCAAATCACGGCGGCCGATCAGGCCCATCTGGTAATAGAACTGCACGTCTTCGGCCGGCAAGGCTTGCGCCAGTGCCAACACGCGATCACGGTCGCCATGCCCGTTGTCGACACCTTCGGGCAGCGCCTGAGCGATGGCCACGCGGTGCAGCACGTTGAGAATTTCCGAGAGCACGCCGTTCCAGTCCGGGCCTTGCTCGGCCAGATGACGCACGGCCTCAAGCAACGCCTTGGCGTCGCCTTCGATCAACGAATGCAACACGTCATAGACCTGACCGTGATCCAGCGTACCGAGCATCGCCCGCACGTCGGTGGCGAGAACCTTGCCCTCACCGAAGGCAATCGCCTGGTCGGTCAGGCTCATGGCATCTCGCATCGAGCCGTCAGCGGCGCGACCGAGCAGCCACAGCGCATCGTCTTCGAACGGCACGTTTTCGGCAGTGAGGACGTGGGTCAAATGCTCGACCACACGCTCGGGCGTCATGTTCTTCAGCGAGAACTGCAGGCAGCGTGACAAAATCGTTGCCGGAAGTTTCTGCGGGTCAGTGGTCGCCAGGATGAACTTGACGTAAGGAGGCGGCTCTTCGAGGGTTTTCAACAGCGCATTGAAGGAATGGCTGGAAAGCATGTGCACTTCGTCGATCAGGTAGACCTTGAAGCGCCCACGGCTCGGGGCGTACTGCACGTTGTCGAGCAGTTCGCGGGTATCTTCGACCTTGGTGCGGCTCGCGGCGTCGATCTCGATCAGGTCGACGAAGCGACCCTCGTCGATTTCCCGACACACCGAGCACTCGCCGCACGGGCTGGAAGTGATACCTGTCTCACAGTTCAGGCATTTGGCAATGATCCGCGCAATCGTGGTTTTACCCACCCCGCGCGTACCGGTGAACAGGTACGCGTGGTGCAGCCGCTGGCTGTCCAAGGCATTGATCAGAGCTTTGAGCACATGGGTCTGGCCGACCATTTCGCGGAACGAGCGCGGACGCCATTTACGTGCAAGAACCTGATAACTCATCGAAAACCGTCGCAGCGAAGGAAGCAGAAGCGGCTAATGCTAGCGGAGCAAGGGCAAAATTGCATCCGGTGTCCTCGTCTAATATGGCTAAGCTGCATCAGCAGAGGCTTTTATCGGCTCGGGATCGGGAATTACCGGAGCGTTTATGCGTTGGGCCTTGGGGGCGTTGCTGGGAATCAGCCTGAATGTGACGGCAGCGGAAACCCCGTTGCGCTTCGCCATGCCTGACAGCTGGGCGATGCCGATGGTGCAATATGAACGCGGGCGACCGACGCAGGGCATTCTTTACGACCTGATGCTCAGCCTGGCCACGCAGGTCGGCGTACCGGCCGAGTTTCACGTGCTGCCCCGCGCACGCGTGCAGAGCGCCATGGAACACGGCGAAATAGATGTGCGCTGCTATGCCGCACAGTCGTGGCTGCCGAATCAGTCGGGGGATTACATCTGGAGTCTGCCGTTGTTCTTCCAGCGCGATCTGTTGATCAGCCGCAAGGATCAACCCGCCAGCGCCGACCCCGCGCTTCTGCCCCGCCAATCCATCGGCACCGTTCTGGGCTACACCTACCCTACCCTGCAACCGCTGTTTGATGCTGATCGACTGCAACGTGAAGATGCGCGCAATCAGGAGCAGGTGTTGGAGAAACTGCTGGCCGGGCGTTATCGCTATGCGGTGAGTAATCAGTGGACGCTGGACTGGTTTAACCAGCGATTGATGCCCGCGCAGCAACTGCAAGGGGTGGCGGTGTTGCAGGAGCAGAAGGTCGGTTGTTATGTGAGGAGTGACCCGAAGGTGCCGGTGCAGCGGATTTTGCGCACGTTGTTGCGGATGAAAATGTCGGGGGAGATTGATGAGATTATCCGGCTATATACCGGGTCCTCCGAAGCCACCCCATAACCCCTGTAGGAGCGAGCCTGCTCGCGATGGCGTCCTGTCCCCAAAAATGAGCTGACTGACACACCGCCATCGCGAGCAGGCTCACTCCTACAGGGGATTTGTGTCGATTTGGCAAATCGCAGGCACAAAAAAACCGCAGTGGGCGAAACCCATGCAGTTCTGGTTGAAGCGTTCGATTGTTCGTTAAGGTGGTAACCCCACCAGCCACACCCCGGCACACAATGTTCCCGCTGTGGCTGCTGCCTTCCGGCTCTGACCAGGTTCACGGGTAATCGTTGCGGGGGGACCGATGGGGTCACCATAACGACGCTTGCCTGTCGGCGAGCCGCGCCATTGTACCTATCTGAGACGAAGTTACAACCGTTGGTTGCAGATTAAAAATATGAACAAGGTCAAAGACATAAAGATCGCAGCCTGCGGCATCGCCTATAGGGCCAACACCTCGTCCGCCCTGCCGCCCGCCTGCTGGATCACCAGATGAATGAAATGCAGTTTGGCAATCGCCGGTGCCGGCAGCACGAACGGGTAGAAATCCGGCTGGCCCATGCTGCGTGACAGCTCATTGAGCATCCCGGCCAGTTCGATCCACGCGTTGACGAACGACAGGAACGCCTCGCCGCCGGGATGCTCGGGGTCATACAACGTGCTGGTCGGAAACGGCTGGTAATCGAAATCCATTTCCCGCGCGCTCATGCCAAAACCCAGCGCTGTGTCCACGGCGTCCATCATGTGCAGGTAATGCGCCCAGGTTTCCGCCCAATCCTCCCAAGGGTGCATCGTCGCGTAAGCGCTGACGTAGTATTGCGGCCAGTCCAGCGGTGCGCCTTGCTGGTAGTGACGGTCCAGCGCCTCGGCATAACTGGCGCGTTCGTCGCCGAACAGGCTGCGGAATGAATCTAGCCAGGGGCCGTTGGCGATCAGGCGATCCCAGTAATAGTGGCCGACCTCGTGGCGAAAATGCCCGAGCAACGTGCGATAGGGTTCATGCATCGCCGCCCGCACCTGCTCGCGGTGGGCGTCGTCGGCTTCTTTGATGTCGAGGGTGATCAGGCCGTTGGCGTGGCCGGTCATCGGCGCATTGCCTTCGAGGTCGACGCCAATGAAATCGAAGGCCAGACCGGTGTCTTCATCCACGGTTTTCGGAATCACCGGCAAGCCGAGGGTGATCAGTTGCGCGACCAGTCGACGCTTGGCGATTTCGACTTTGCGCCAGCGTTCGGGGTTGTCCGGGGCGGACAGGTCGGGAATGGTCCGGTTGAGGCTGCAAGCGATGCACAAGCTGTCGTGGTCATTGGCCGGCAACAGCCAATTGCACGCGGCAGGCGTATCAAGGTTGGCGCAGCGGCGGAACAATCCCGAGTCGGGATCGGCATCGAGCGCCCAGGTGCCTTCGTACGGCCCCGGTTGCAGTGACGTCAGCCGACTTTCTTCCGGCTGATAACCGAGCAAGGCATTGCACGCCAGACACTGGCTGTTGCGAAAGAACAGCGATTGGCCGCAGCGGCACGGCCAGACTTTGCTATTGCGTGAGGATTCGCCCATGAACGGCGCGATGATGCGGGAACTGAGCTGCTCGAAAAAGCGGTGCATGGCGATCTCTCCCTGGGGCTTGCCAAGACTAGATCATTCTTGCAGGTTGATCGTTCCAACGCTCTGCGTGGGAATGCATCCAGTGACGCTCTGCGTCACAGCGGACGCGGAGCGTCCGGCGCGGCATTCCCACGCGGGAGCGTGGGAACGATCATCTTAAACGGCGACGCCGTGAGTTTTGAGGAAGGCGATGAAAGCTTCTTCGTCCATCACTTTCACGCCCAGCTCATTGGCTTTGGTCAGTTTGGAGCCGGCACCGGGGCCTGCGACTACGCAATGAGTCTTCGCCGACACCGAACCCGCGACCTTGGCGCCGAGGCTTTCCAGGTGTTCCTTGGCGACATCCCGGCTCATCAACTCAACCTTGCCCGTCAGCACCCAAGTCTCGCCGGACAGCGGCAAGCCTTCGACGACTTTCTTCTCGCTCTGCCAATGCATGCCAAAATCGCGCAGTTGTTTTTCGGACTCTTCAGCTAACTGACGATGCTCAGGAACAGCAAAAAACTCGCGAACCGAATTGGCCTGCTTCTCCGGCAAAGCCTGACGCATGTCCAGCCAGTCAGCATTCATTACCGCTTCCAGCGAGCCAAACTTGTCCGCCAGTTTCTGCGCGCCACCGGGGCCGACCGAAGGAATGTGCAACTTGTCGAGGAAACCACCGAGCGTGGTGCTGGCGGCAAACTCGGCGCCCAACTCGCCCTGATCCTGAATCTGCAAGCCATGGCCAAGCAACTCGGTAATCACCTGCTGGTTATGCGCATCTTCAAAGAAGCTGTGAATCTCGTGCGCCACTTCCAGACCCACGTCCGGCAGGTAGGTCAGCACTTGCGGCAGCGCCTGCTGCACACGCTCCAGCGAACCCAGCGAGCGCGCCAGCACCTTGGCCGTCTCCTCGCCGACATCGGGAATGCCCAGCGCATAAATGAAGCGCGCCAGCCCCGGTTTCTTGCTGTCCTCGATGGCCGCGAGCAGCTTGTTGCTCGACACCTCGGCGAAACCTTCCAGATCGACAATTTCTTCAAATTTCAGTGCGTACAGATCGGCCGGCGAACTGACCAGACCTTCATCGACCAGTTGCTCGACGCTCTTGTCGCCCAGGCCTTCGATGTCCATCGCGCGGCGCGAGACGAAGTGAATGATTGCCTGCTTCAGTTGCGCGCCACAGGCCAGACGGCCGACGCAGCGGTACACTGCGCCTTCGCTGACGGTTTCCTTGCCTTTGCTGCGCTTGATCAATTGCGTGCGTTCGACATGCGAACCGCACACCGGGCAGTTCTCTGGAATCTGCACCGCGCGCGCGTTTTCCGGGCGGCGATCCATGACCACTTGCACCACTTGCGGAATCACATCACCGGCGCGACGGATGATCACGGTGTCGCCGATCATCAGGCCCAGACGTGCGACTTCATCCATGTTGTGCAACGTGGCGTTGGCCACAGTGACGCCGGCCACCTTGACCGGTTTCAGCCGTGCGACCGGGGTAACAGCGCCGGTGCGACCCACCTGAAATTCAACATCGAGCAGCTCGGTGAGCTCTTCCATCGCCGGGAATTTATGCGCGATCGCCCAACGCGGTTCGCGGGCGCGGAAGCCCAGCTCGCGCTGATCGGCAATGCTGTTGACTTTGAATACCACGCCGTCGATTTCGTAGGTCAGCGAGTTACGCCGCTCGCCGATGTCGCGGTAGTAATCCAGGCACTCGTCGATGCCTTTGGCCAGCTTCAGTTCGTGACTGATCGGCATGCCCCACTTCTGCAACTGCTTGAGGTTGCCGATGTGGGTGTCGGAAATGTCGTGGGAGACCTGACCGATGCCGTAGCAGCAGAATTCCAGCGGACGGTTAGCCGTGATCTTCGAATCGAGCTGACGCAAGCTGCCGGCCGCGGCGTTGCGCGGGTTGGCGAAGGTCTTGCCGCCGATTTCCAGTTGCGAGGCATTAAGGCGCTCGAAACCGGCCTTGGACATGAACACTTCACCGCGAACTTCCAGGGTCGCCGGCCAGCCTTCGCCGTGCAGCTTCAGCGGAATGTTGCGCACGGTGCGCACGTTGACGCTGATGTCTTCGCCAGTAGTGCCGTCGCCGCGTGTGGCGCCGCGTACCAGCACACCGTCCTGATACAGCAGGCTGACCGCCAGGCCATCGAGTTTCGGTTCGCAGCTGTATTCCACCGCCGCACTGCCGCCGAACAGATCGCCGACCGGCATGTCCAGACCTTCGGTGACGCGGCGATCGAACTCGCGCATGTCGCTTTCTTCGAAGGCATTGCCGAGGCTGAGCATCGGCACTTCGTGACGTACCTGAGTGAATGCGGTCAGTGCCACGCTGCCGACGCGCTGGGTCGGCGAGTCGCTGGTGATCAGTTCCGGGTTGGCCGCTTCCAGTGCCTTGAGCTCATGGAACAACCGGTCGTACTCGGCGTCCGGAATGCTCGGCTCGTCGAGGACGTGGTAACGGTAGTTGTGCTGATCGAGTTCAGCGCGTAGCTCAAGAATGCGGTTTTTCGCGGCGGTCATGGGTGTTCTCTCATAAAGCAAAAGAGCAGCCGAGGCTGCTCCAGTTTCATCCTTAAAAGATCGCAGCCTCGTTGCACTCGACAGCTCCTACAGGATCGCGATCCTCTGTAGGAGCTGCCGAAGGTTGCGATCTTTTGATCTTGGCCTTAGCGCTTCTGGGTCAGGGCGCGACGTTCGAACTCGACGATGCGCTGACGGTAGTGCTCGATGGTCTGCGCGGTCAGAACACTGCGCTGGTCATCTTTCAGTTCGCCGTTGAGTTCCTGCGACAGCTTGCGGGCTGCGGCCACCATCACGTCGAAGGCTTGCTTCGGATGACGCGGGCCTGGCAGGCCGAGGAAGAAGCTCACCGCCGGGGTGCTGAAATGGTCGATGTCGTCCAGATCAAAGATGCCCGGCTTGACCGCATTGGCCATGGAGAACAGCACTTCACCGTTGCCGGCCATGCTTTCGTGGCGGTGGAAAATATCCATCTCGCCAAAACGCAGACCGCTTTCGAGAATGTTCTGCAACAGCGCCGGGCCTTTGAAGCCGGCAGCGTCGCGGCAGATCACGCTGATCACCAGCACTTCTTCAGCTTGCGGCTGGTCTTTGTCGACCACCGCCGGCGAAGGCTTGGTGTCTTCGGCGAAATCGTCGTCACGGCTGCTGAAGCTCGGGCCGCCATCCAGATCCAGGTCGAGGTTCAGGTCGCCCTGCGCCGGACCGTTGCTGCCACGCTTGCCACGTTTCGAGCCGGATTCGCGAGGCTCGCGTGCTTCGCGGGCCGGCATGCTCACCGACGGCAGATCGTGTTCGTCCAGCTGTGGTTCTTTATGGTTGTCCAGAACACGGGCCGGGCCCAACAGCTCAGCGCTGGTGTCCTCGTCCGGCAGGTTGGACAGACTTCGGTCAAGACGGAATTTCAGTTTTCCCTTGCCGCCGCGCATACGGCGCCAGCCATCGAAAAGAATACCGGCTATCACAATGATGCCGATGACGATCAGCCACTCGCGCAGACCGATTTCCATGTAATCCCGTGCCTCTATAAAAAATGCTGATAAATAAGGGGTTTACATTGTGCAAACCGCTTTAAAACGTGGCGCCAACTCTATGTTCTGACAGGCGTTTTGCCCACGTATACGAAAAATTGACATTAAACTAGCACGACCAAAGACAACTTTACACCGTCTGTCTCATTTGGCTTGCGCGAATATGTCGATTGGCCAGCAAGTCGCAGTTGGTAAAAAAGTCCTACAACCCTTAATTACCTTTTCCGACACCACGCTGACTCAGGCGTCCACCATCGCCATCGCCTCCTCGACATCCACGGCCACCAGTCGCGAACAACCCGGTTCATGCATCGTTACGCCCATCAACTGCTCGGCCATTTCCATGGCGATCTTGTTGTGGGTGATATAGATGAACTGCACGGTCTGCGACATCTCTTTGACCAAGCGTGCGTAGCGTCCAACGTTAGCGTCATCCAGTGGCGCGTCAACCTCATCGAGCATGCAGAACGGCGCCGGGTTCAATTTGAAGATGGCAAAAACCAGTGCCAGTGCGGTCAGGGCTTTCTCCCCGCCGGAAAGCAAATGGATGGTGCTGTTCTTCTTCCCTGGCGGTTGCGCCATGATCGTTACCCCTGTATCGAGTAGATCTTCGCCCGTCAGTTCCAAATACGCGCGCCCGCCACCGAAAACTTTTGGAAAAAGTGCCTGTAAACCGCCATTGATCTGATCAAAGGTATCTTTGAAGCGATTACGCGTTTCCTTGTCGATCTTGCGGATTACGTTTTCAAGCGTTTCCAGTGCCTCGACCAGATCGGCGTCCTGCGCATCCAGATAACGCTTGCGCTCGGACTGTTGCGTGTATTCGTCGATGGCCGCGAGGTTGATCGCGCCCAGACGCTGAATCCGCGCGTTGATGCGTTCAAGTTCTTCTTCGGCTTCGCGTTCACTGGCTTGCGCCGTCAATGTCGCGAGCACGCCGTTGAGATCGTAGCCGTCTTCCAGCAACTGATCCTGCAAAGCCTTGCGGCGCACGGTCAGGGCTTGCCATTCCATGCGCTGCTGTTCGAGCTGGCCACGAATCAATTGTGATTGCTGCTCGGCCTGGGTCCGGCGTTTTTCTGCATCGCGCAGTTCGCGGTCGGCATCTTCCAAAGCGATCTGCGCGGTCTTGAGTTCTTCGTCGACGGTCATGCGCTTGTCGAGCAGTTCTTCGAGTTTCAGGCGCAGCTCTTCCAGCGGTGCCTCGCCCTCCTCCAGGTTCAGACTCAACTGTTCGCGTTTTTCGGTGAGGCGCTCGGCCTGCATTTCCAGACGTTCCAGCGCCTGGCGCGTGGAGTCGTGCTGCGCACGCAACGAGCCGAGACGCACGGCCAATTGATGCGCGTGATCCTTGTGTTGGCGCGCTTCCTGACGCACGCGATCGAGGCGTTCGCGCAGGCTGTCGCGCTGGGCCAGCAGCAACTCGCGCTGTTCGGTGTCCAGCGCCATGGCATCCAGCGCTTCCTGCAATTGCATGCGCGCTTCGCCGACTTGTTCGTGCTCGAGTTCGCGCTGTTCGCCGAGTTCAACCAGCTCTTCGTCGAGACGTGTGCGGCGCAAAGTCAGCTGTTCGGCCTTGGCTTTACCGGCGGACAGCTGTGCTTTCAATTCGCCTTGCTGACGCGCTTCGTCTTGCAGCAAACGGCGCAAATGTTCGCGGCCGTTTTCCTGCTGACGCTGTTGTGCGCGCAGGGTTTGCAAGCGGGTTTCCATGGCCTCGACCGTGGCTTCTTTTTCTTCGCGCTCAAGGTGCAGCGCTTCGATTTCCTGACCCCGGGCGAGCATGCCGCTTTCTGCTTCGCTGGCGCGTCGTACACGTAAAAAGTGCCTACCGACCCAGTAACCGTCGCGACTGATCAGGCTCTCGCCAGCGCTCAACTGCCCGCGCAAGGCCAAGGCCTGCTCAAGGCTGTCGACCGGTTTGACCTGACCGAGCCACGGCGACAGATCGATCTGCGCGTCGACTTTATCCAGCAAGCTGCCGGCGACGCGCACGCCATCGCTGGCCGGGCTGAGCAGACGCAGATCGCCCTGAGTAAAACCGGACAAATCAAAGCCGCTGAAATCGTCGACCAGCACCGCTTGCAGATCGGCGCCAAGGACGGTCTCTACCGCCAGCTCCCAACCGGCCTGGACCTTCAGGCCTTCGGCCAGACGCGGGCGCTCGGCGAGGTGGTGTTCCTTCAGCCATTCGGCGGTGCCGGTGCCTGGGTCGAGCGCGGCTTGCTGCAAGGCTTCGAGGGACGCAAGGCGACCGTTGAGGCGCTGCAAATCGCCCTGCGCCTGTTGCTGCGCGGTCAGCGCTTGCTGCAATTCCTGGCGCAGTTGTTCAAGCTTTTCGACCTGCGCTTCTTCGCTGGTCTGCAAATCTTCAAGCGTCGCTTCGGACTCGGCGAGCTGCTCGTTGAGTTCCATGATCGCCGCGTCTTCCGGGTCAGCCGAGAGCAACGCGCGCTCTTCGCCGAGGCGCTTTTGCCGGTCAGCGAGGCGCTCCATGCTGGTTTCCAGCTGCTGAATACGCGACTGCTGCACTTCGGCCTGACGGCGCGGTTCGGCGGCGGTCAGGTTGAAGGCGTCCCACTGTTCCTGCCAGCCGTGCATGACCGACTCAGAATCTTCCAGCGCCGCAGCGGCCTCTTCGGCAGCAGCGCTGGTGACTTCCTGCTCGGGGGTGAGCATGTCCAGCTCTTCGCCGAGGGTCAGCAGCAAGGTGCGGTCGTGACCCAGGTGCGATTCGGTTTCCAGACGCGCGCGTTCGGCTTCTTTCAGATCGTCCTGCAACTGCCGCAGACGTTGCTGGCCATGCTGGATACTTTGCTCGACCCGGGCGATGTCGCCGCCGACCGAATAGAAGCGCCCCTGCACCAGATTGAAGCGTTCGGACAGGTCATGGTGACCGTCGCGCAGGCGTTCGATGGCCGCGTCAGCATTTCGCTGCTCGGCGACCAGTGCTTCGAAACTGACTTCCTGAGTGCCGATGATCGACTCGCGCTGGCCGACCTGATCATTCAGATCCTGCCAGCGCAGGGCCGACAGTTGCGCCTTGAGCTGACGTTCTTCGGCTTTGAATTCCTGATATTTCTTGGCGGCCTCGGCCTGGCGGTGCAGGCGTTCGAGCTGACGTTCCAGCTCATCGCGCAGGTCAGTCAGACGCGCGAGGTTTTCGTGGGTGCGGCGGATACGGTTTTCGGTTTCGCGGCGGCGCTCTTTATATTTCGAGATGCCGGCCGCTTCTTCGATGAAGTTACGCAGGTCTTCGGGCTTGGACTCGATCAGCTTGGAGATCATCCCCTGCTCGATGATCGAATAGCTGCGCGGGCCGAGACCGGTGCCGAGGAAGATATCGGTGATGTCGCGGCGACGGCATTTGGTGCCGTTGAGGTAATACGTGGTCTGGCTGTCGCGGGTGACTTTGCGGCGAATGGAAATTTCCGCGTAGGCCGCGTATTCGCCCAGCAGCGTGCCGTCGGAGTTATCGAAGACCAGCTCGATGCTGGCCTGACTCACCGGTTTGCGGCTGGTCGAGCCGTTGAAGATGACGTCGGTCATCGACTCGCCACGCAGGTTCTTCGCCGAACTTTCGCCCATCACCCAGCGGACGGCGTCGATGATGTTCGACTTGCCGCAACCGTTCGGCCCGACGACCGCCGCCATGTTACTGGGGAAGTTCACCGTGGTCGGGTCGACGAAGGATTTGAATCCCGCCAGTTTGATGCACTTGAGCCGCACGCTTAGGCAACCGTCAGGGCGGAAACCACCAGATCGCAGCTGCGCTGGGCGTAAGCCGTCAGCACGATGCGGATCTGCGGCAAATCACGGGCGAGCACAGCGGCCAGCAAGCGTTCGAACAGTTCGAGGAACTCGCTCATTGAGGCCTTGCGCTGTTCGAGGGCGAGGAAATACGCACGGCTCATCGCCGGCTGCAGGTTCTCGACGGTTTCTTGCAGGTACGGGTTGTTGGCGAACGGATAGGCGGCGCGCATCACGCTGAAGCTGTCGTCGACGAAGCTGCGGATGTCCTGACGCTCGTAGCTGGCGGTCAGGCGCTGCTGAATCTGCACGAACGGCGCCATGTCCGACTGCACTTGCCAGCCGTTGGCCACCGAATTGCCGAGCAGGATGTACAGCTCGCTCATCAGCGTGCACAGGCTCTGCACCTTGTGCGGCGTCAGCTCGGTGACGTGCGCGCCACGGCGCGGCAGGATCGCGATCAGGTGACGGCGTTCGAGGATCAGCAAGGCTTCGCGGACCGAGCCGCGGCTGACATTGAGGGCCAGCGTGACCTTCTGTTCCTGGATGCGCTCTCCCGGCTTCATTTCGCCACGAATGATGCGTTCGGCGAGGTGGTGAGCGATTTGCTCGGCGAGGCTGTCCGGCGCCTTGAACGTCATGGTTGTCCTTCAAACTCTATCGATCTGCACAAGCGGCGCAGTGTAGCGCAAATGCACGGTCATGGCGGAGTGCCCACTCAGCGGTTTTTGGCACGAATCCCGCAGTTTTCTTTAGAAAACCAAACAAAAAACCAGGGCGACCGATGAGGGTCAATACTGAATAGACACGTTGTTGATCGACGAAATGCTTTTTCCTGACCTTTAAGTCAGAAAACCATTGACCGAAAAGTCAGACCTGCTAAATTCGGCTCAAGTCGGTTAACAACAATAATGAGTCTGCGAGGCCTTCCGTGATCCAGTTTTTACTTAACCAGGAACTCCGTAGCGAGCACGCCCTGGACCCGAATCTGACTGTGCTCAATTACCTGCGTGAACACGTCGGTAAATCGGGCACCAAAGAAGGTTGCGCCAGCGGTGACTGCGGCGCCTGCACCGTAGTGGTCGGTGAGTTGCAAACGGATGACGCTGGCCGCGAACACATTCGCTATCGCAGCCTCAACTCGTGCCTGACCTTTGTTTCGTCGCTGCACGGCAAACAATTGATCAGCGTCGAAGACCTCAAGCACAAAGGCGAACTGCACAGCGTGCAGAAAGCCATGGTCGAGTGCCACGGCTCGCAATGCGGTTTCTGCACCCCCGGTTTCGTCATGTCGCTGTTCGCCCTGCAAAAGAACAGCGATGCACCGGATCACGCCAAGGCTCACGAAGCACTGGCCGGTAACCTCTGCCGCTGCACCGGCTACCGCCCTATTCTGGCGGCTGCCGAGCAATCGTGCTGCGGCAAGCAACCGGATCAGTTCGATGCCCGCGAAGCGCAAACCATCGCGCGCCTCAAAGCCATCGCACCGACCGATATCGGCGAACTCAATAGCGGCGACAAGCGCTGCCTGGTACCGCTGACCGTCGCCGATCTGGCCGACCTCTACGATGCTTATCCACAAGCACGTCTGCTCGCCGGCGGTACCGATCTGGCGCTGGAAGTCACTCAATTCCACCGCACCCTGCCGGTGATGATTTACGTCGGCAACGTCGCGGAAATGAAGCGCATCGAAACCTTCGATGACCGCATCGAAATCGGCGCCGCCACCGCCCTCTCCGACTGCTATGAAGCGTTGAACGCCGAGTACCCGGACTTCGGCGAACTGCTGCACCGCTTCGCCTCGCTGCAAATCCGCAACCAGGGCACCCTCGGCGGCAACATCGGCAACGCCTCGCCGATCGGTGACTCGCCGCCGCTGCTGATCGCCCTCGGCGCGCAGGTGGTGCTGTGCAAAGGCGAAACCCGCCGCACCCTGAACCTCGACGATTACTTCATCGATTACAAAGTCACGGCCCGTCAGGAAAGTGAATTCATCGAGAAGATCATCGTGCCGCGCGCCACGGCAGAACAGCTGTTCCGTGCCTACAAAGTCTCCAAGCGTCTGGACGACGACATCTCCGCCGTCTGCGCCGCGTTCAATCTGCGTGTGGAAAACGGCGTGATCACCGATGCGCGCATGGCGTTCGGCGGCATGGCTGCGATCCCGAAACGCGCCGCCCACTGTGAAGCTGCGCTGATCGGCGCTCCGTTCAGCAACGCCGTGGTCGAACGCGCCTGCGCCGCCCTGGCGGAAGATTTCACCCCACTCTCGGACTTCCGCGCCAGCAAGGAATATCGCCTGCTCAGCGCGCAGAACCTGCTGCGCAAATACTTCATCGAACTGCAAACACCGCACATCGAGACTCGGGTGACCGCTTATGTCTAACCATCACGGCGTAGAAAAAACCCAGGCTGAACTGGCTGAACTGTTCGCCAAGGACCTGACCTCCGGTGTCGGTCGCAGCGTCAAGCACGACAGCGCCGCCAAGCATGTGTCCGGTGAAGCGCAGTACATCGATGACCGCCTGGAATTTCCGAATCAGCTGCACCTGTATGCACGCATGTCGGACCGTGCCCACGCGAAGATCATCAGCATCGACACTTCGCCGTGCTACGCCTTCGAAGGCGTGCGCATCGCGATCACACACGAAGACGTGCCGGGCCTGAAAGACATCGGCCCGTTGATGCCGGGCGATCCGCTGCTGGCCATCGATGACGTGCAGTTCGTCGGTCAACCGGTGCTAGCCGTGGCCGCGAAGGATCTGGAAACCGCGCGCAAAGCGGCGATGGCCGCGATCATCGAATACGAAGATCTCGAGCCGGTGCTCGACGTGGTCGAAGCCCTGCGCAAACGCCACTTCGTCCTCGACAGCCACACCCACCAGCGCGGCGATTCGGTTTCTGCGCTGGCAACCGCTGAACACCGCATCCAAGGCACGCTGCACATCGGCGGCCAAGAGCACTTCTACCTGGAGACGCAAATCTCCTCGGTAATGCCCACCGAAGACGGCGGCATGATCGTTTACTGCTCGACGCAGAACCCGACCGAAGTGCAAAAACTGGTCGCCGAAGTGCTCGACGTGTCGATGAACAAAATCGTCGTCGACATGCGCCGCATGGGCGGTGGTTTCGGTGGCAAGGAAACTCAGGCCGCCAGCCCGGCATGCCTGTGCGCCGTGGTTGCGCACCTCACCGGTCAGCCGACCAAGATGCGCCTGCCGCGCGTCGAAGACATGCTGATGACCGGCAAGCGCCACCCGTTCTACGTCGAATACGACGTCGGCTTCGACAGCACCGGGCGCCTGCACGGGATCAATATGGATCTGGCCGGCAACTGCGGCTGCTCGCCGGACTTGTCCGCGTCGATCGTTGACCGCGCGATGTTCCACTCGGACAACTCGTACTACCTGGGCGACGCGACCATCAACGGTCACCGCTGCAAGACCAACACCGCGTCGAACACCGCTTACCGTGGTTTCGGTGGCCCGCAAGGCATGGTCGCTATCGAAGAAGTGATGGACGCGATAGCCCGTCACCTGCACCTCGATCCGCTGGCTGTGCGCAAGGCCAACTACTACGGCAAGACCGAGCGCAACGTCACCCATTACTACCAGACCGTCGAGCACAACATGCTCGAGGAAATGACCGCCGAACTGGAACAAAGCAGTCAGTATCACGAACGTCGCGAAGCGATCCGTCGCTACAACGCCAACAGCCCGATCCTGAAAAAAGGCCTGGCGCTGACCCCGGTGAAATTCGGTATTTCCTTCACCGCGAGCTTCTTGAACCAGGCAGGCGCCTTGATCCACATCTACACCGACGGCAGCATCCACCTGAACCACGGCGGCACGGAAATGGGTCAGGGCCTGAACACCAAAGTTGCGCAGGTCGTGGCCGAAGTGTTCCAGGTGGAAATCGATCGCGTACAGATCACCGCGACCAACACCGATAAGGTGCCGAACACCTCGCCGACCGCGGCGTCCAGCGGCGCTGACCTGAACGGTAAAGCGGCGCAGAACGCGGCGGAAATCATCAAGAAACGTCTGGTCGAATTCGCTGCGCGTCACTTCAAAGTCACTGAAGAAGACGTCGAATTCCACAACGGCCACGTGCGTGTTCGCGACCACATCCTGACCTTTGAAGCGCTGATCCAGCAGGCGTATTTCAATCAGGTGTCGCTGTCGAGCACCGGCTTCTACAAGACCCCGAAAATCTACTACGACCGCAGCCAGGCCCGTGGCCGTCCGTTCTACTACTTTGCCTTCGGCGCGGCGTGCTGCGAAGTCATCGTCGACACCCTGACCGGCGAGTACAAGATGCTGCGTACCGACATTCTTCACGACGTCGGCGCCTCGCTGAACCCGTCCATCGACATCGGTCAGGTCGAGGGTGGGTTTATTCAGGGCATGGGCTGGCTGACCATGGAAGAGCTGGTCTGGAACAACAAGGGCAAGCTGATGACCAACGGCCCGGCCAGCTACAAGATCCCGGCGGTGGCGGACATGCCGCTCGACCTGCGGGTGAAGCTGGTGGAAAACCGCAAGAACCCGGAAGACACGGTGTTCCATTCCAAGGCGGTCGGTGAACCGCCGTTCATGCTCGGGATTGCGTCGTGGTGTGCGATCAAGGATGCGGTGGCGAGCCTCGGTGATTACAAGCATCAGCCGCAGATCGATGCGCCGGCAACGCCGGAGCGGGTGTTGTGGGGTTGTGAGCAGATGCGTCAGTTGAAAGCGGTGAAAGCCGTCGAAGCTGAAACCGCGGTTGTTTGATGATCGTTCCCACGCTCTGCGTGGGAATGCAGCCCGCGACGCTCTGCGTCGCATCCTGAACAGCGGACGCGGAGCGTCCAGTGATGCATTCCCACGCAGAGCGTGGGAACGATCTGAGAGGTGTGTATGTACAACTGGATCGACGCCCTCGCCGACCTGCAGAATCAGGGCGAACCCTGTGTGCTGGTGACGATCATCGAAGAACTCGGCTCGACGCCACGCAACGCCGGCTCGAAAATGGTCATCAGTGCCCACCAGAGTTTCGACACCATCGGTGGCGGGCATCTGGAATACAAAGCCATGCAGATCGCCCGCGAGATGCTCGCCAGCGGTAAGCAGGACACCCATCTGGAGCGCTTCAGCCTCGGCGCCAGCCTGGGCCAGTGCTGCGGCGGCGCCACCGTGTTGCTGTTCGAACCGATGGGCCAGGTGCAGGCGCAGATCGCTGTGTTCGGTGCCGGTCACGTCGGCCGCGCCTTGGTGCCGCTGCTCGCCAGCCTGCCCTGCCGGGTGCGCTGGATCGACTCGCGCGAGGCCGAATTCCCCGAACAGATCCCCCACGGCGTGCGTAAAATCGTCGCCGAAGAGCCTGTGGACGAAATCGATGAGCTGCCCGCCGGCAGTTATTGCATCGTCATGACCCACAACCATCAGCTCGATCTGGAACTCACTGCCGCGATCCTCAAGCGCAACGACTTCGCCTACTTCGGCCTGATCGGTTCGAAGACCAAACGCGCGAAGTTCGAACACCGTCTGCGTGATCGCGGCTTCGACAGCGGCGTCGTGCAACGCATGCGCTGCCCGATGGGCATCGGCGAAGTCAAAGGCAAACTGCCTGTGGAAATCGCCATCTCCATCGCCGGCGAAATCATCGCCACCTATAACGCCAACTTCGGCCAGCAGACTGCCAGCGCCGAACCGATTGCCAAACTGCTGCCGGTTTCGCGGCGCAGTCAGGCGACCAAACTCAAAGCCTCAAACTGATTAGAGAACCCTCATGCCTCTGACTCGCAAAGCCTACCGCGCCGCCATCCTGCACAGCATCGCCGATCCCGCCGAAGTCGGGATCGAAGCCTCCTACGAATATTTCGAGGATGGCCTGCTGGTGGTCGATGGCGGCAAGATCAGCGCCCTTGGCCACGCCAGTGATTTGCTGCCGACCCTGCCGGCGGACATCGAAATCGAGCACTACAAAGACGCGCTGATCACCCCGGGCTTCATCGACACGCACATTCACCTGCCGCAAACCGGCATGGTCGGCGCCTACGGCGAACAACTGCTCGACTGGCTGAACACCTACACCTTCCCGTGCGAAAGCCAGTTCGGTGACAAGGCCCACGCTGACGACGTCGCTGATATCTTCATCAAGGAACTGCTGCGCAACGGCACCACCACCGCGCTGGTGTTCGGCAGCGTGCACCCGCAGTCGGTGAACTCGTTCTTCGAAGCGGCCGAGAAGCTCGACCTGCGGATGATCGCCGGCAAGGTGATGATGGACCGCAACGCGCCGGACTATCTGACCGACACCGCCGAATCCAGCTACGTCGACAGCAAAGCGCTGATCGAGCGCTGGCACGGCAAGGGCCGCCTGCACTACGCGGTCACCCCGCGTTTCGCACCGACCAGTACGCCGGAACAACTGACCCTCGCCGGGCAACTGCTGACCGAATACCCGGATCTGTACATGCAGACCCACATCAGCGAGAACCTCAAGGAAATCGAGTGGGTCAAGGAACTGTTCCCGGAGCGCAAAGGCTACCTCGACGTTTACGATCACTACAAATTGCTCGGCGAGCGCTCGGTGTTTGCTCACGGCGTGCATCTGTGCGACGACGAATGCGCGCGTCTGGCAGAAACCGGTTCGGCGATCTCGTTCTGCCCGACCTCGAACTTCTTCCTCGGTAGCGGCTTGTTCAATTTGCCGATGGCCGAGAAGCACAAACTCAATGTCGGCCTGGGCACTGACGTCGGTGGCGGCACCAGTTTCTCGCTGCTGCAGACGCTGAACGAAGCGTACAAAGTGATGCAACTGCAAGGGGCACGACTGAGCCCGTTCAAGTCGCTGTACCTGGCGACACTGGGTGGCTCACGCGCGCTGCGCCTGGAGGACAAGATCGGTAACCTGCAACCGGGTTCTGATGCTGACTTCCTGGTGCTGGATTACAACGCTACGCCGCTGTTGAGTTATCGCCTGAAGCAGGCCAACAACATTGCCGAGACGCTGTTTGTGTTGATGACGCTGGGGGATGACCGCACGGTGCAGCAGACGTATGCGGCGGGTGCGCTGGTGCATCAGCGCTAATTTCCCCCCGCCCTATGATCGTTCCCACGCTCTGCGTGGGAATGCAGCCCGTGACGCTCCGCGTCACTGGACGCGGAGCGTCACCAGAGGCATTACCACGCAGAGCGTGGGAACGATCAGGCATAAAAAATCCCCCGGTGGTGTTCAGCCCCGGGGGATTTTTTGTTGCCTGTCAGATCGTCTTCGCGAGCAGGTCGAATCGTCGCACCGTCGCTCCCACATGGGAATGCATTTCAAATGTGGGAGCGAGCCTGCTCGCGAAGGCCGCGACTCGGTATCAGCTCAGAGCTTGGCCGCAGGACGCCCAGGCTTCTTGGTCTGCAACAAATGCGAAAACACTGCGTGCAGATCATCCGACGCGCCTTCCTCGTCGAGGTTGAGCTTGCTGTCGATGTGATCCATGTGATGCATCATCAGATTCACCGCCAACTCACCGTCGCGTTTCTCGATCGCGTCGATCAACTGGGTGTGTTCGTCGTACGAACAGTGCGAACGGTTGCCGCTTTCGTACTGGGCGATGATCAGCGATGTCTGCGAAACCAGACTGCGCTGGAAGCTGATCAACGGTGCGTTCATCGCCGCTTCCGCCAGTTTCAGGTGGAATTCGCCCGACAGACGAATACCGGCGCCGCGATCGCCACGGGAGAAGCTGTCGCGTTCGTCGTTGACCATCTGGCGCAATTCGGCGATCTGCTCGGCAGTGGCGTGTTGCACCGCCAGCTCAGTGATCGCACGCTCCACCAGACGACGGGCGAGGAACACCTGACGCGCCTCTTCCACACTCGGGCTGGCGACGACCGCGCCACGGTTCGGCCGCAACAGCACCACACCTTCATGGGCCAGACGCGACAGCGCGCGGCGAATGATGGTGCGGCTGACCCCAAAGATTTCCCCCAGCGCTTCTTCGCTCAACTTGGTGCCGGGCGCCAGACGCTGTTCGAGGATGGCCTCGAAGATATGCGCGTAGACAATATCGTCCTGGGTTCCGCTGCGGCCGGCTTTGCCTGCTCGCGGTTGTTTCTTGAGGGGTTGCAACTGTTCGTTCATGGGCACTCGAGTCGGGAGAACTGCGGCGAATAGACCGTGACTGTAATACGGCACAGTAGGTCGCTGGCAAGTATCGCGTAAAAAACAGCGCGATTGTACACAATGAAAGGTGGCAACACGACTGTACGGCTGTTTGTGACTTCGGCTGTATTGCAACGATCCGTTACGATTGAGTTTAGGCTTGATCGCAGAATCCGCCGCCAGAACACCACCTCCCCTGTAGGAGCTGCCGAAGGCTGCGATCTTTTGACTTTGATTTTAAGAAGCAAGATCAACAGATCGCAGCCTTCGGCAGCTCCTACAAGGGTTTGCGTCATGGCGGACATCTTCATTGGTATAAGGAACACCGCCGTCATGAACGACGCCACCCAAACTCGACTCCGCCCACTGACCGACACGTCGCCGTCGGCGATAGTCGCCGGTTTCATCGCGATGATGACCGGTTACACCAGCTCGCTGGTGCTGATGTTTCAGGCCGGGCAAGCGGCAGGCCTGACCAGCGGGCAGATTTCTTCGTGGATCTGGGCGATTTCCATCGGTATGGCGGTGTGTTCGATCGGCCTGTCGCTGCGTTATCGCACACCCATCACCATCGCCTGGTCGACGCCCGGCGCAGCATTGCTGATCACCAGTCTGGGCGGTGTGAGTTATGGTGAAGCCATTGGCGCCTACATCACCTGCGCAGTGCTGGTGACGATCTGCGGGCTGACCGGAAGCTTTGAACGGCTGGTGAAAAAGATTCCGGCGTCACTGGCGGCGGCTTTGCTGGCAGGGATTCTGTTCAAGATCGGCAGTGAAATCTTCGTCGCCGCGCAGCATCGCACCGGTCTGGTGCTGGGGATGTTCTTCACTTATTTAGTGGTCAAGCGCCTGTCGCCGCGTTATGCCGTGCTCGCCGCGCTGCTGATCGGCACCGCCCTGTCGGGCTTCATGGGTCTGCTGGACTTCAGCGGTTTTCATCTGGAAGTGGCGACGCCGGTGTGGACCACGCCGCACTTTTCGCTCGCCGCGACCATCAGCATCGGCATTCCACTGTTCGTCGTGGCGATGACCTCGCAGAACATGCCGGGCATTGCCGTGTTGCGCGCCGATGGCTACAACGTCCCGGCCTCGCCGCTGATCACCACCACCGGTATCGCTTCACTATTGCTGGCGCCGTTCGGCTCCCACGGCATCAACCTCGCGGCCATCAGCGCAGCGATCTGCACCGGGCCGCATGCCCATGAGGATCGCAACAAGCGCTACACGGCAGCGGTCTGGTGCGGGATTTTCTACGGGATTGCCGGGGTGTTCGGCGCCACGTTGGCCGCATTATTTGCCGCGTTGCCGAAGGAACTGGTGCTGTCGATTGCCGCGCTGGCGCTGTTCGGTTCGATCATCAATGGTTTGAGCATTGCCATGACCGAGGTGAAGGAACGGGAAGCGGCGCTGATTACCTTTATGGTCACGGCGTCGGGGCTGACGCTGTTTTCCATTGGTTCGGCGTTTTGGGGGATTGTGGCGGGGGTTTTGACGCTGGTGATTTTGAATTGGCGCAAAGCTTAAGGTCAAAAGCCCCTCACCCTAGCCCTCTCCCGGAGGGAGAGGGGACTGACCGTGTTGGACGCGCGAGCTATACCAAGACGAGATCCCGAGTCGAACTCAAATTTTGAAAAGCCCATAAATCGGCTCCCTCTCCAGGGGGAGAGGGCTGGGGTGAGGGGCAGGCCCAGCGTACAACTCGAGCCGAACACCCAAACCCCAGACGAAAAAAAACGGCGACCCTCAGGTCGCCGTTTTTTTCAGTATCACTTAGCCGCGTTGATCGGCTTTTCCGGATACCAAACGTCCAGCAACGGGCTGACTTCATACTTGGTCAGCTCGGAGCGGGTTTTCAGCCAGGCTTCAACGGCAGCGCGCTGCTCTTCGTTGACCGAGCCACGCTTCTGCAGGCAAACCAGACCGAAGTCGTCGCCGCCAACATAACCCAGACCATTGGCTTCCATGGCTTCTTTGATGAAGGCTTCGAGGAAAGCGTCAATGGCTTCTTCGGACAAGTCTTCTTTGAAGTCCAGGTTCAGTTCGAAACCCAGCTCTTGAAATTCATCAACGCACAGTTTTTTGCGCAGACGCTGGGAACGGTTAGTCGCCATTGGAACAATCCTCATAAGTATTAACGGCCGGCACTTTACCAGTTTAAGCCGCCGATTGCCCGCCTCTCTGGCCCCTGAAGCCGACCGCCTGTAAAAAAATAACGTATTGGCCGGCCCCGACAAGGCACAAGCTGTAACACCTTGGGGCATAATGCCGACACTTTCATGACCGCTGAGGGCTTTTTCATCCATGTCCTCGTTATTTTCCCCTCGACTGTAGGGTTTTATTTCATATGATCAAATCGTTGCGTCCTCTGCTTCTCGCCGGCCTTCTTCTGCCGCTGGCCCTGCCTGTTTCTGCTGCCACCATCAACACCGCCCTCACCCCCAACGTCGAAAAAGCCCTCAAGGCCAGTAAACTGCAGCCCAGCGCCCTGTCGCTGGTGATGGTGCCGCTCGACGGCCCGGGCACGCCGACCGTGTTCAACGCCGACGTGTCGGTCAACCCGGCTTCGACGATGAAACTGGTGACCACTTACGCGGCGCTGGAAATGCTCGGGCCCAATCATCAGTGGAAAACCGAGTTCTACACCGACGGCGACCTCAGTGGCGGCATCCTCAACGGCAACCTCTACCTCAAGGGTGGCGGCGATCCAAAGCTGAACATGGAAAAACTCTGGCTGCTGATGCGCGACCTGCGTGCCAACGGCGTGACGCAAATCACCGGTGATCTGATCCTCGACCGCAACTTCTTCGTGCCGCCGGTGCTGCCGGAATTCAACGATGACGGCAACGACGAGAACAAGCCGTTCCTGGTCAAACCGGATTCGCTGCTGGTCAACCTCAAGGCTCTGCGCTTTGTCGCGCGCAATGATGGTGGCCGCGTGCTGATCTCGGTCGAACCACCGATTGCCAGCATCCACATCGAAAACACCGTCAAGGCGCTGCCGTCCAAGCAATGCACCGGCGGCGTGCGTTACAACCCGGTGCCGCAGGCCGATGGCAGCGTCAACGTGACCGTGGCCGGCCAGTTGGGTGAAGGATGCAGTTCGCAGACCTATCTGTCGCTGCTCGACCACGCGACCTACACCGCCGGCGCCGTGCGCGCGATCTGGAAAGAACTGGGTGGCAGCATTCAGGGCAAGGATCGCCTGGCCTCGACGCCGGGCAACGCCAAACTGCTCGCTCGCGCCTATTCGCCGGACCTGGCGGAAATCATCCGCGACATCAACAAATACAGTAACAACACCATGGCCCAGCAGCTGTTCCTCAGCCTGGGGCAAAAATTCCGCAACGATGCCGACGGTGATGATGCGAAAGCCGCGCAACGCGTCGTGCGCCAGTGGCTGGCGAAGAAAGGCATCACCGCGCCGCATCTGGTGATGGAGAACGGCTCCGGCCTGTCCCGCGCCGAACGTGTCAGCGCCCGGGAGATGGCCGCCATGCTGCAAGCCGCGTGGCACAGCCCGTATGCCGCCGAGTACATCAGCTCGCTGCCGATTGCCGGCACCGACGGCACCATGCGCAAGCGTCTGAAGACCACGGCAATGCGCGGCGAAGCGCACGTCAAGACAGGTACTTTGAACACTGTGCGGGCGATTGCCGGTTTCAGCCGTGATATCAATGGCAATACTTGGGCGGTGGTGGCGATCCTCAACGACAAGGCACCGTTTGGCGCATCGTCGGTGCTGGATCAGGTGCTGCTGGATCTGTACAAGCAGCCGAAACTGCCGCAGACCGCTTCGGTCCTGTAACGCAGTTCAAGCAACACCTCAGACCCCCTGTGGGAGCGAGCTTGCTCGCGAAGGCGTCAGTACAGTCGATATCTTCCTTGACTGTTCGGGCCCCTTCGCGAGCAAGCTCGCTCCCACAGGGGGAATCGCGTCGCGGCTTAGCTCATCTGCTCGACACGATCACGCCCGCGCTGCTTTGCCATATACACACCCGAATCCGCCCGCAACAACAGCGCATCCGCGCCCTCCCCCGGTCGCCAACTGGCGATACCGAAACTCGCCGTCACCACGCCGACCACATCCACCGGCGCACTGCGCAAACCCTGCCACAACTCAACCGCCAACGTGTGTGCATGCTCACCGTCGATGTCCGGGCACAACACCATGAACTCCTCGCCGCCCAATCGACAGAACACATCGGTACGGCGCAAACGATGGCCGATGCGCTCGCACACCGCTTGCAGCACCCGGTCACCGACAGCATGACCATACTGATCGTTGATGCGTTTGAAGTGGTCGATGTCGAGCATGATTACCGACAACTCGCCGCCGCCGCGCTCGACCCGGGCCATTTCGGTGGTCAGGCGCTCCTGAAAGTAGCGGCGGTTATGGATGCCGGTCAGCGAGTCGGTCACCGACAGCGCGCGCAGTTCTTCTTCCACGCGTTTCAAATCGGAAATGTCCGAGATATAGCCATGCCACAGCACACCGCCGCCCGGCAGTTCTTCCGGTGTCGCCTCGCCGCGCACCCAGCGCAGGCCGCGCTCGGGCAGTTGCACACGGTATTCCTCGCGCCATGGGCTGAGGCTGTCTGCCGATGCACGAATTGAGGAACGCACACGGATAACGTCCAGTGGATGAATGCGCGTGAAGATCGCCTCGGCGTTGAACAGCAGCACGTCCGGCTCCAGCTCGTAGATCTCGCGGATGCCGTCGCTGGCGTAGATCACACTGAAGCGCCCGTCGAATTCCATCTTGAATTGATAGATGCCGCCGGGCACGTGGGCGCTGAGCTTTTTCAGCAAGACATCGCGCGCCGCCAGCACCTCGTGCACCCGCTTGCGCTCGGTGATGTCGATGCAGATTGCCAGATGCCCGACCCACAGCCCTTGTTCATCGAGTACCGGCGTGGCGAGCATGTTCACTGGCAAATGACTGCCATCGCTGCGCACCAGCGTCCACTCCCGGGCTTCGTGGCCGCCGACTTCGCCGCCCTCGACCAGCATCGCGTGGCACGTCGGGATGGTCTTGCCGTAGCGCGCACTCAACTCCGCAGCGCGGGTTGTCAGCTCACGAGGCAGATGGAGGTTTTCCAGGGTCATGTGGCC
Organism: Pseudomonas sp. AIG; assembly: GCF_977020205.1. Taxonomy (NCBI): domain Bacteria; kingdom Pseudomonadati; phylum Pseudomonadota; class Gammaproteobacteria; order Pseudomonadales; family Pseudomonadaceae; genus Pseudomonas; species Pseudomonas sp. AIG. Next base: position 46,272 of record NZ_CDROCK010000021.1, read on the forward strand.
AACGACATCGGCGTTGCTATAGCCAAGCATTTGTTCGGCGCCCGGATTGAAAGTATTGATCACCCCGCGCAAGTCTGTGGCGATGATTGCCACTTGCGTCGCCGCATTCAGCACGCCGCGCAACTGACCGTGGGTGCCGCGCAACTCCTGCTCGCTGGCGTGCAGTTCCTGCGTGCGCTGCTCAACCATACGCAAGGCGCGCTGACGCTGACTGACCAACACGTAGAGCAAGGCGCTGAGCAGCAGACTGAGCAAGCCGCCCAGAATGATCACGCTGCCGACCGACGAATGGTTGGCCTGAACGAACGCGTCGCTCGGCAGAATATCGACCTGATAATCATGATCGGCCATGCGCACCAGGCGCGTCGCGGACAGGTCGCTCGGTGCCGGCTCATTGGTCGACTCGAACAACACTTCGTGCTGATCATTGGTCGACAGGTCGAGAATGCGTACCGACAGGTAGTCATGGAAGGCGTCCGGTAAACCGTCGGCCAGTAACTGACGCATGCTGATCACCGCCATCACGTAACCAAACGACTGCCGCTCGCCATTACGACTCACGGGCGCCACCAGCAGCACACCGCGTGCATAAGACGGCTCGATACTGACCAGATGCATCGGTTGCGACACCGCCAGCCCGCCAAGCTTGTCGGCACGTTGCAGGGTGTCACGCCGCAGCGGTTGCGCCAGCAAGTCATACCCCAACGGTGAACCGAGCCGACTTTGCGTCTGACTGTAGAGCACTGGCACGTAGGCATCGCGCACGCCGGCCAGTTGCAACTCGCCCTGTGCATTCAGCTCACGGATCGTGAAGTTGCTCAGGCCTTCGTCGCGTACGCGCTGCTCGAATGCGGCGCGCTCGACCCCATTGACCTTGAGGGCAAACGAATAGGCCTGGGTACGCATCAATAAGGGGTGGGTGTAACCGTCGAATTCGGCGCGGGATACCGATTCGGAGTTGGCGAAGAAGCGGCGCAGGCCGTCGAGGCGTTGTTCCTGATCCTGAAAGCGTTCTTCGATGCGGGTGTAACGTTCGTTGGCCAGCAGTTGAAAACGCTGACGGGTTTGTTGCTGAAACTGATTGAGGGTGGCCCAGGCGAGCAGCCCCGTGAGAATCCCGCCGGCGAGCAATACCAGCAGCGCGACCAGCCAGGCCGAGACGTCTTCACTGATGAAACCCAGAATCTTTGGGCGCACGGGGTGCAACGACATAAAGACAACTCACACTACGCCAGCATTTACGGGAAAACCCCATTGACCGTGTGTGAGTTATAGCTATTAGCCACTAATTTAGCTAGCGCGGGCAGATCCACGGAGCCTTTAAAAATCAAGGCTCTGTGGATCCAATTGCGCAAAGCGTCAACGAGCCGTGATTTTCCAGGCGCGGTGGATCTTGGTGTTACGGGCGAAATCCGGATCAATGGTCTGCGCGCTGATTTCCTCGACCGCGTAACGCTCAGCGAGGTTTTCTTCCAACTGGAACTTGCGGAAGTTGTTGGAGAAATAAAGCACACCGCCCGGCGCCAGACGCGCCATGGCCAGGTCAATCAACTGTACCTGGTCACGCTGCACGTCGAAGATGCCTTCCATGCGCTTGGAGTTGGAGAAGGTCGGCGGATCGATAAAGATCAGGTCGTACTCGTCGCGGCTGCTTTCCAGCCACGCCATTACATCACCCTGTTCCAGACGGTTCTTGTCCGAGAAGCCGTTCAGCGACAGGTTGCGGCGTGCCCAATCAAGGTAGGTCTTCGACAGGTCGACGCTGGTGGTGCTGCGCGCGCCGCCCTTGGCCGCGTGCACGCTGGCGGTCGCGGTGTAGCAGAACAGATTGAGGAAGCGCTTGCCGGCGGCCTCTTTCTGAATGCGCATGCGCATTGGCCGGTGATCGAGGAACAGGCCGGTGTCGAGGTAGTCGGTGAGGTTGACCAGCAACTTCACGCCGCCCTCGCTGACTTCATTGAACTTGCCTTGCGCAGCCTGACGCTCGTACTGCTTGGTGCCGCTCTGGCGCTCGCGGCGTTTGACCACCACGCGGCTCTTGTCGACATTCAACGCCTGCGGAATCGCCGCCAGGGCGTCAAACATGCGCGCCGAGGCTTTTTCCGGATCAATGGACTTCGGCGCGGCGTATTCCTGCACGTGCACCCAATCGTGGTACAGGTCGATCGCCATCGCGTACTCAGGCATGTCGGCATCGTAGACACGGTAGCAATCGATGCCTTCGCGCTTGACCCACTTGCCCATCGCCTTGAGGTTCTTTTGCAGGCGGTTGGCAAACATCTGCCCGCCTTCGCTCAAGCGCGGCTGCTCGATCACTGGCGCCGGGGCTGGCGTCGGCTTGATCGGGTTGCCGTTCTTGTTGAACTTGCGCTCTTGCGGCTCGTCCGGGGTTTGATCGTAAGCCGCTTGCTCGCGCTCGGCCTGACGCTGTTCCGGGGTACGACGCTCGCCAGTGACGAACTGATCCGGCAGCACTTTGATCAACAGCAGTTTGCACGGCAGCGCGCCGTTCCAGAACGAATACTGTTTGTGGCTGCGGATGCCCATGCGCTTGCCCAGATCCGGCGCGCCGGTGAACACCGCCGCCTCCCAGTTCAGGCAGGCCTGACGCAGACGTTCGCCGAGGTTCTGGTAGAGGTAGAGCAGACTGGCTTCGTCACCAAGACGCTCGCCGTACGGCGGGTTGCAGATGACCAGACCTTTCTGGTTCTGATCCGGACGCGGCTCGAAGGTCGCGACTTCGCCTTGGTAGATCTTGATCCACTCGCTCAGGCCGGCGCGCTCAACGTTGTTGCGGCCTGGCTGAATCAGACGAGGGTCAGCTTCATAACCGCGAATCCACAGCGGTGGTTTGGCCAGACCGGCAGCGGCACGTTCAACGGCTTCTTCGTGAAGTTTTTTCCACAACGCCGGAACGTGACCGAGCCAGGCGGTAAAGCCCCACTGCTCACGACGCAGGTTCGGCGCCATATCAGCGGCGATCATCGCGGCTTCGACGAGGAACGTACCGACACCGCACATCGGGTCAGCCAGCGCGCCGCCTTCGGCAGCAATGCGCGGCCAGCCGGAACGGATCAGGATCGCCGCCGCAAGGTTTTCCTTCAGCGGCGCCGCGCCCTGCTGCAAGCGATAGCCGCGCTGGTGCAGGCTGTGGCCGGAGAGGTCGAGGGAGAGAATCGCTTCGCCGCGATCCAGACGTAGGTGAATGCGCAGGTCCGGGTTGAGCTTGTCGATCGACGGACGGTCGCCCTGCGGCGTGCGCAGTTTGTCGACGATGGCGTCTTTGACTTTCAGGGCACCGAAGTGGGTGTTGTCGATGCCGGAACCGTGGCCGCTGAATTCAACGGCCAGGGTGCCGTCGCTGAGCATGTGATCCTGCCACTCGATGTCGAGCACGCCGTGGTACAGGTCTTCGGCGTCCTTCATCGGGAAGCGCTTGAGCACCAGCAACACGCGGTTGGCCAGACGCGACCAGAGGCACAGGCGATAAGCGGTTTCCATGGTCGCCATGCCACGCACGGCGGAAGTGTGCTCGCGCGCTTCTTCAAGGCCAAGCCCGACGGCTTCCTCGATGAGCAGGCCTTCAAGGCCTTTAGGGCAAGTGAGGAAGAGTTCGAAACGGTCGGACATGGTATTTCCAGAGCCTTTGGCTAGTGAATCGGCAACGCATTGCCGATCCGGTTTTCAATCAGGCGCTTTTCTAAAAGAACGCCCGCGTGGCACGAAGGTGTGCCGTTCCATCCCCGCTGCTCGGGTTAAAAGAGCTTAGATGCCGGGACAGATAAAAAAGTTGATGCAACAAAAAGTCTTAAAGCGACCCTTCGTCGCTTTATACCCCAGCGCAAACGTGGGTCATTCTCACTAAAGAATTAACCCCATCATGCAGCGCGGGGCCGATCATACCGGGGTTTGCTGAAAAACCGTGCATGAAACCCGTCGTTACTTATGGCTGTAGCACTAATTTCGTTACGTCCTTATGACAAAACGATCATTCCCTCGGTGTGACTCATTGGTTAGAACTGAGCACAGGTTGACGTCGCAACGGCGTCAACACCTTGGCTCGCCACGCCGGCAGCGAGCCGCACCATGGCAGGTTTCTTCTGCCAGACCTCAGTTGAGGTCAACGCGACACAAAACAGTCAACAAGTGAGGGAAACACCCTATGAGAAGACTTAAGCGTGATCCGTTGGAAAGAGCATTTTTGCGCGGATATCAATATGGCGTTGGTGGCAAATCCCGTGAGCTTTGCCCATTTACTCTACCGTCGGTACGTCAAGCCTGGATTAACGGCTGGCGAGAAGGACGCGGCGACAACTGGGACGGTATGACCGGCACTGCGGGAATCCACAGACTCAACGAACTTCACGCCGTCGGCTGACACAGGGCATTAATTCCGACACGACAATCTGAATTTGTAACGACTTACCATGCACGTCCTTCCCGGACGGCGGGCTGCGGCCCAGGGGCTCCTTCGAGGAGCCCTTTTTTATGCCTGTCACATTATCTGTGCCATACACAAAACCTGTAGGAGTGAGCCTGCTCGCGATAGCGGTCTGTCAGTCGCTGATGAAGTGACCGAAAGAAAGCTATCGCGAGCAGGCTCACTCCTACAAGGGAACAGTGGTGTCTATGGATCAGCGCAAGGCGGCGATTGCGTCGACCGACTCACGAATCAGCGCCGGGCCCTTATAGATGAAGCCGGAATAGATCTGCACCAGGCTCGCACCCGCCAGAATCTTCTCAGCCGCATGCTTGCCTTCAGTAATCCCGCCGGCCGCAATGATCGGCAAACGCCCCGCCAACTCACCGGCCAGCACCTTCACGGTATTGGTGCTCTTCTCCCGCACCGGCGCACCCGACAAACCGCCCGCCTCGTCGCCATGCTCCATGCCTTCGACACCCACGCGGCTGAGGGTGGTGTTGGTCGCGATCACCGCGTCCATGCCGGTTTCGATCAGCGCTTGAGCCACCTGCGCGGTTTCTTCATCGGTCATGTCCGGCGCAATCTTGATCGCCAGTGGCACATGTTTGCCATGACGCAGGGCCAGTTCGGCGCGACGTGTGGCCAGATCAGCGAGCAATTGCTTGAGCGAATCACCGAACTGCAGGCTGCGCAGGCCTGGGGTGTTTGGCGAGCTGACGTTGACCGTCACATAGCTGGCGTGGGCGTAAACCTTGTCGAGGCAGATCAGGTAATCGTCGACCGCGCGCTCGACCGGCGTATCGAAGTTCTTGCCGATGTTGATGCCCAGCACGCCTTTGTACTTAGCGGCGGCAACGCGCGCCAAAAGGTTATCGACACCGAGATTGTTGAAACCCATGCGGTTGATGATTGCTTCGGCTTCCGGCAGGCGGAAGATCCGTGGCTTTGGATTGCCCGGCTGTGGACGCGGGGTCACGGTGCCGATTTCGACAAAACCAAAACCCAGTTGCGCGAAGCCGTCGATGGCCGCGCCGTTTTTGTCCAGACCCGCGGCCAGACCCACCGGGTTCGGGAACTCCAGGCCCATGACCGTCACCGGCTTCTTCGCCGGCGCCTTGCACAGCAAGCCGTTGAGGCCCAAACGCCCACCCGCGCCGATCAGATCCAGCGACAGATCGTGGGAGGTTTCCGGGGAAAGTTTGAACAACAGCTGACGGGCCAGGGTGTACATGGGCGGCGATGACTCGGGCGGCGAAAAGAGGCGGCGATTATAGCCGGGCATCGACCTGCGGCGCGAGGCACATGCGCAAATCGAGGTGGCTGGCATATGCCTTGCACTTTCATCGCTATCAGCTTGCGGGCCAATGACGGCTTGCAGGCAAGGACAATGGCGTCGTCCCGGGTTTTGCCTGCGCAAAGTCCGCGGCGGCGCTTTTTTTCGAGGTAGCGTTGGATGAATGAATCTTCGGCAGGGCCGCTGGCCTGGGTCAACGGCAGCGATGCCCCGGAAAAGACCGCGATCACCCTCGGTTTCATGGCGCTGAGCGACTGCGCCTCGGTGGTCGTCGCCGCCACGCAGGGCTTTGCCCAGCCTTACGGGTTGACCCTGAATCTCAAGCGCCAGAGTTCATGGGCGAATCTGCGCGACAACCTGGTCAGCGGCGAACTCGATGCCGCGCACAGTCTGTACGGACTGATTTACGCCGTGCATCTGGGCATCGGCGGCGTTGCTCCGACCGATATGGCCGTGCTGATGGGCCTGAATCAGAACGGTCAGAGCCTCAATCTCTCTCACGGCCTGCAGAACCTCGGCGTGACCAGTCCTGAAGCGCTGGATCGGCACGTGCACCAAAGCCGCGCAAAACTCACCTTCGCCCAGACCTTTCCAACCGGCACTCACGCCATGTGGCTGTATTACTGGCTGGCGAGCCAGGGCATTCATCCATTGCAGGACGTCGACAGCGTGGTGGTGCCGCCGCCGCAAATGGTCGCGCACCTGCAAGCCGGGCGTATCGACGGTTTTTGCGTCGGCGAACCGTGGGCGGCCAGCGCGGTGCGGCAGGATCTTGGCTTCACGCTGGCCACCAGCCAGACCATCTGGCCCGATCACCCGGAAAAAGTCCTTGGCTGCACCCGCGAATTTGTCGAGCAGTATCCGAACACCGCACGGGCGTTGGTGATGGCAATTCTCGAGGCCAGCCGTTTCATCGAAGCCAACCCGGAAAACCGCCGCAGCACCGCGCAGTTGCTTAGCGCGCCGGAATATCTCGATGCGCCACTGGCGTGCATCGAACCGCGTTTTCTCGGTGATTACGCCGATGGCCTCGGCAATCGCTGGCAGGATCCGCACGCCTTGCGCTTTCACGGCAACGGCGAGGTGAATCTGCCGTACCTGTCCGATGGCATGTGGTTCATGACCCAGTTCCGCCGCTGGGGTTTGCTGCGCGAAGACCCGGATTACCTCGCCGTCGCCCGCCAGGTTCAGCAGCTTGATCTGTATCGCAACGCCGCTACTGAGGTCGGTGTTGCCGCGTGGGGCACCGACATGCGCAGCAGCCAGTTGCTCGACGGCAAAGTCTGGGACGGCAGCGATCCCGCCGCTTACGCGCGCAGTTTCAAGCTGCACGCGTTGAACGACGACACTCCCCTTCTCGCCCGCCGCTGACAGGAGACCGCGAACATGTTGCGCATTCTGTTGATCAACGACACAGCGAAAAAAGTCGGACGCCTGAAAGCGGCACTGACTGAAGCCGGTTTCGAAGTCATCGACGAATCCGGTCTGACCATCGACCTGCCCGCGCGCGTCGAAACGGTGCGCCCGGACGTGATCCTGATCGATACCGAGTCACCGAGCCGCGATGTCATGGAACAAGTTGTGCTGGTCAGCCGCGACCAGCCACGGCCAATCGTGATGTTTACCGACGAACATGACCCGGGGGTGATGCGTCAGGCGATCAAGTCCGGGGTCAGTGCGTACATCGTTGAAGGCATTCACGCACAGCGTTTACAGCCGATTCTCGATGTGGCGATGGCGCGATTCGAGAGTGATCAGGCGTTGCGTGCGCAGTTGCAGGCCCGTGATCAGCAGTTGGCCGAGCGCAAGCGCATCGAACTGGCCAAAGGGTTGCTGATGAAGATGAAGGACTGCAATGAGGAAGAGGCTTACACCCTGATGCGGCGCCAGGCGATGAGCCGGCAGCAGAAATTGATTCAGGTGGCGGAGCAGATTATTGCCATGAGTGAGTTGCTGGGCTGAAAAGCTCTGGCTGCTTGAAAAGCCCCTCACCCTAGCCCTCTCCCAGAGGGAGAGGGGACTGATTGGGGGATGCTCGCGATGTACGCCGACCTGCAATTTCTGCTGTGAATCCATAATCGACTAGGTCTTTCAGGTCGATGTTTGGCGCAAGACACCTCGGTCAGTCCCCTCTCCCTCCGGGAGAGGGTTAGGGTGAGGGGCTTTTGATTTTCCGGCTGTTGGCACAAATCTCGCTAAGTAAACGCACAGGTAACCAACGGCGGTTGCCCCACCCACGACAAAGACGTCGCTCACCCGTTCGCCCAACCGGCGAATCAGGTAGCGGCGTTTTTGCGTTTTGGCCCCACAGCTCGGGGCCGGTGGTGCGGCCGTGGCGGCGCCCCACCTGCTGTTGCATGACTCCTTTCGAGACTCTTTTCAGCTGAGGTGCGCGATGAATTCAAGCTTCTGGAAATCCGGCCACACCCCGACCCTGTTCGCGGCCTTCCTCTATTTCGATCTGAGCTTCATGGTCTGGTACCTGCTCGGCCCGCTGGCGGTGCAGATCGCTGCTGACCTGCACCTGACCACGCAACAACGCGGCCTCGTCGTCGCCACGCCGATCCTTGCTGGCGCGGTACTGCGTTTCATCATGGGCATGCTCGCCGATCGGCTGTCGCCGAAAACCGCCGGGCTGATCGGTCAGGTCATTGTGATTTGCGCGCTGTTCGGCGCCTGGAAAATCGGCATTCATAGCTACGAGCAGGCGTTGATACTCGGCCTGTTCCTCGGCATGGCCGGCGCATCGTTTGCGGTCGCCCTGCCCTTGGCCTCGCAATGGTATCCACCGCAGCATCAGGGCAAAGCCATGGGCATTGCCGGTGCGGGCAACTCCGGCACCGTATTCGCCGCGCTGCTCGCGCCGGTGCTCGCCGCCGCGTTCGGTTGGAGCAATGTCTTCGGTTTCGCCCTGATCCCACTGATCCTGACCCTGATGCTGTTCGCCTGGCTGGCGAAAAACGCGCCTGAACGGCCGAAAGCCAAAGCCATGACCGACTACTTCAAAGCCTTGGGCGACCGTGACAGTTGGTGGTTCATGTTTTTCTACAGCGTGACTTTCGGCGGCTTCATCGGTCTGGCCAGCGCCCTGCCCGGCTACTTCAACGATCAGTACGGCTTGAGCCCGGTGACCGCTGGCTACTACACCGCAGCCTGCGTGTTCGGCGGCAGTTTGATGCGGCCATTGGGTGGCGCCCTGGCTGATCGCTTCGGCGGCATCCGCGCGCTGCTGGTGATGTACACCGTCGCTGCCGTCTGCATCGCTGCGGTCGGTTTCAACCTGCCAAGTTCCTACGCCGCGCTGGCACTTTTCGTCTGCACCATGCTCGGTCTGGGCGCTGGCAACGGTGCGGTTTTTCAACTGGTGCCGCAGCGTTTTCGTCTGGAGATCGGCGTGATGACCGGGCTGATCGGCATGGCCGGCGGCATCGGTGGTTTTGCCTTGGCGGCCGGCATGGGCGCGATCAAACAAAGCACCGGCAGCTATCAACTGGCGTTGTGGTTGTTCGCCAGCCTTGGCGTGTTGGCATGGTTTGGCCTGCACGGCGTCAAGCGTCGCTGGAGAACCACCTGGGGTTCGGCAGCCGTGACGGCGGCGCGGGTCTGAGGCGTCGATGGCCCTGCATCTGAGTTTCGCCGAAGCCAGCGCCACCGGCCCGCGCGCGGAGAATCAGGACGCTTTGCGTTCGGTGACACCGGCTCCGGCGCTGGCGGCGAGCAAGGGTTATCTGTTCGCTATCGCCGATGGCGTCAGCCAGTGTGCCGATGGTGGACTGGCTGCGCGTTCGACCTTGCAGGCCCTCGCGCTCGACTACTACGCCACGCCAGAAACCTGGAGCGTGGCCCAGGCGCTGGATCGCCTGCTGCTCGCGCAAAATCGCTGGTTGCAGGCCAATGGCGGTGGTCAGCCGCTGCTCACCACGGTCAGTGCCTTGGTCATGCGCGGTCGGCGCTTTACCCTCGCCCACGTAGGCGATTGCCGGGTGTATCGTTGGCACGCCGACAGTTTGCAACGGATCTCTGAAGACCACGTCTGGGAGCAGCCGGGCATGCAACATGTGCTCAAGCGTGCGCTGGGGCTGGATCAGCATCTGGTGCTGGATTTTCTCGACGGTGAACTGCGTGATGGCGAAAGCTTTGTGCTGCTCAGTGACGGCGTCTGGTCGATGCTGGGTGATACCGCGATTGCCGCGATTTTGCGTGATCAGCGGGATCTGCACAGTGCTGCGCAGACGCTCGTTAACGCGGCACATCTGGCGGGCAGTCAGGACAATGCCAGCGCTTTGCTGGTGCGCGTCGATGCGGTGGGTGAAGCGAATATCGGCGATGCATTGATTCATTTGCAGCAGTGGCCGTTGCCGCCAACGCTGAAGCCCGGCCAATCCTTCGAGGGCTGGCAGGTTCAGGGGATTGTCGCTCAGAGTCAGCAATCACTGCTTTATCGGGTGGTCGACGGACAAGGCCAGACGTGGTTGCTGAAAACCTTGCCCTCGCGTTCCAACGACGATTCCCACGCCGGACAGGCGTTGCTGTCCGAGGAATGGTTCCTGAAACGCGTGGCCGGCCGCCACTTTCCTGAAGTCCATGCCTGCCAACAGCGTCAGCATTTGTACTACGTGATGCGCGAATATTCCGGGACGACACTGGCGCAACTCGGGCATCTCCCCTTGGCTCAATGGCGAGACATCGCCGAGCGTCTGCTTCGCGCCGTAGGGCTGCTGCATCGGCGGCAGATCTTGCACAGGGACATCAAACCGGAAAACCTGCACATGGGCGACGACGGCGAATTGCGTCTGCTGGATTTTGGCTTGGCGTACTGTCCCGGCCTGTCCGAAGACGCGCCGTCGACGCTGCCCGGAACCCCGAGTCACATCGCCCCGGAAGCATTTCGCGGCGATCCGCCGAGTGCGCAACAGGATTTGTATGCAGTCGGCGTGACCCTGTACTTCCTGCTGACCGGGCATTTTCCCTATGGCGAGATTGAAGCGTTTCAACGGCCGCGCTTTGGCCTGCCAGTGAATGCCAGTCGCTATCGGCCGGATTTGCCGGAATGGTTGGCGCAGAGTCTGGAGCGTGGCGTGGCGGCTGATCCGCAACAACGGTTTGAGACGGCTGAGGAATGGCTGCTGGTGCTGGAACAGGGCGAGCGGCGCAGTTTGAGCGTGCGGCCTCGGCCGTTACTGGAGCGTGAGCCGTTGAAGGTCTGGCGGACGATGGCGTTGGTGGCTCTGTTGGGGAATCTGTTGCTGCTGATTTTGTTGTTTCACAGTTGAACCGCATCGCGTCATTCGCGAGCAAGCTCGCTCCCACAGGGGATTCGTGTCGTTCGCTAACCCCCTGTGGGAGCGAGCTTGCTCGCGAAGGCGCCCGCCTGATCACCACAAACCTTCCTGTTTGAACGCTCCACGAACGGGCAGTCCGCTTCGATACGGTGCAGAAAAACCTTAATTAGCACTGACGAAACCCAGTAAAACCGCGCTTCTCGTAGTTGGCACAACCACTGCATTACCCCACTCAACACACACATAAAGCCCAACCTTCAACGACGAAGGCTGCGCTTCCCGAGAGAACGGGACCAGGACAAAGGCGTCCTCGCTAGGCAACTAGCGGGACGCCTTTTTTTGTTTGCGCAAAATTTCTCGAGCAAGGCCTGACTGCCCACAAGAGGCCAGCCGCAGCTCCCCGGAGAACCTGATGAAAAAACTCAAACTGGTGATGATCGGCAATGGCATGGCCGGAGTCCGCACCCTCGAAGAACTGCTCAAGCTGAGCAACGAGCTGTACGACATCACCGTCTTCGGCGCCGAACCGCACACCAACTACAACCGTATTCTGCTGTCGCCGGTGCTGGCTGGTGAGCAGACCTTCGAAGAGATCGTGCTCAACGACCTCGACTGGTACCTGCAAAACAACATCAAGTTGCTGCTCAATCGCAAAGTGGTGGAGATCGACCGGGTCAGACGCCGAGTCATCGCCGAGGACGGCACCGAAGCCGAATACGATCGCCTGCTGATCGCCACCGGATCGACGCCGTTCATTCTGCCGATACCCGGCAACACCTTGCACGGCGTGATCGGCTACCGCGACATCGCCGACACCCAGGCGATGATCGACACCGCAAAAACCCACAAGCACGCGGTGGTCATCGGCGGCGGTCTGCTCGGCCTCGAAGCCGCCAACGGCCTGATGCTGCGCGGCATGCACGTCACTGTAGTGCACATCGGCGAATGGCTGCTGGAACGGCAACTGGACAAAACCAGCGGCCAACTGCTGCAAACGGCGCTCGAATCCCGTGGTTTGCACTTTCGTCTGTGCGAACAGACCCAGGCCCTGCACGACGCCGGCAATGGTCGGGTCGGCTCGGTGCAATTCAAGAACGGCGACATCATCCCGGCCGATCTGGTGGTGATGGCGGCCGGCATTCGCCCCAACACCGAACTCGCGGAAAAGGCCGGCATCCCGTGCAATCGCGGGATTCTGGTCAACGACACCCTGCAAACTTACGACCCTCGTGTTTATGCCATCGGCGAGTGCGCCAGCCATCGCGGCATCGCCTACGGCTTGGTCGCACCATTGTTTGAACAGGCCAAGGTCTGCGCCAACCACCTCGCACAATTGGGTTTCGCCCGTTATCAGGGTTCGGTGACCTCGACCAAACTCAAAGTCACCGGCATCGACCTGTTTTCCGCCGGCGACTTCATGGGCGGCGAAGGCACCGAGACCATCACCCTCTCCGACCCGATCGGCGGCGTGTACAAAAAACTGGTGATCAAGGATGACGTGTTGGTCGGCGCCTGTCTGTACGGCGATACGGCAGATGGCGGTTGGTATTTCCGGCAGATTCGTGAGAATCACGCCATCGGCGAGATCCGCGATCACTTGATGTTTGGCGAAAACGCTTTGGGCGACGTAGGACATCAGGGCCAGGACAAAGCCATGGTCATGGCCGACACCGCCGAAGTCTGCGGCTGCAACGGCGTGTGCAAAGGCACCATCGTCAAAGCCATTCAGGAACACGGCCTGTTCAGCGTCGATGAGGTGAAGAAACACACCAAAGCGGCCAGCTCCTGCGGCTCCTGCGCCGGGCTGGTCGAACAGATCCTGATCAACACCGTCGGTGGCGCAGCGGACGTCAAACCGAAAAGCGAAAAAGCCATCTGCGGTTGCAGCGACCTCAACCACGGCCAGATCCGTCAGGCCATCCGCGAACAGCACCTGCTGACCATCGCCGGGACCATGAGCTATCTCAACTGGCGCACGCCGAACGGCTGCGCAACCTGCCGCCCGGCGCTCAACTATTACCTGATTTCCACTTGGCCGGGCGAAGCCAAGGACGATCCGCAATCGCGCCTGATCAACGAACGTGCGCACGCCAACATCCAGAAGGACGGCACTTACTCGGTGGTACCACGGATGTGGGGCGGCGTGACCAATCCTTCGGAACTGCGGCGGATTGCCGACGTCGCCGACAAGTACGACGTGCCAATGGTCAAGGTTACCGGCGGTCAGCGCATCGACTTGCTCGGTATCAAGAAGCAGGACTTGCCCGGCGTCTGGAAAGACCTCGACATGCCGTCCGGCCACGCTTACGGCAAATCCATCCGCACCGTGAAGACCTGCGTTGGTAGCGAGTTCTGCCGCTTCGGCACACAGAACTCGACACAACTGGGCATCGAGCTTGAGCACGACCTGTTCAACATGTGGTCGCCGCACAAAGTGAAACTCGCGGTGTCCGGATGCCCACGCAACTGCTCGGAAGCGGGGATCAAGGATGTAGGAATCATCGGCGTCGACTCCGGTTGGGAGATGTACATCGGCGGCAACGGCGGGATCAAAACCGAGGTCGCCGAGTTCTTCGTCAAGCTGAAAACCGCCGAAGAGGTGCGCGAATACAACGGCGCCTTCCTGCAGCTGTATCGCGAAGAAGCCTTCTACCTCGAACGCACCGTGCACTACCTGCAACGGGTCGGCATGGAGCACATCAAGAAAGCCGTGCTTGAGGACCCGGAGCGCCGCAAAGCGCTGAACGAGCGCCTGCAATTCTCCCTGTCGTTCGAGCAAGACCCGTGGAAAGAACGCATGGCGCAGCCGCAACTGAAAAAAGAATTCGACGTGATCCCTGTGAAAAATCTGGAGGTGCCGGCATGAACTGGCTGGATATCTGTGCCCTCGACGAGATCAACGCCCTCGGCTCGCGGATCATTGCCGGGCCAAAAGGTGACATCGCGATTTTTCGTACAAGTGACGATGAGGTTTTCGCCCTCGACGACCGCTGCCCGCACAAGGGCGGGCCACTGTCGCAAGGACTGATCTACGGCAAACGCGTGGCCTGTCCGCTGCACAACTGGCAGATTGACCTCGAATCCGGCGAAGCTCAGGCGCCTGACATCGGTTGCGCGCACCATCACCCGGCGCGGGTCGAGAATGGTCGTGTGCAACTGGCCCTGCGGGACGCCATCTGATGAACCGCCAGACGACCGCCTCGACCTGCTGTTATTGCGGGGTCGGCTGCGGCGTGCTGATCGAGCATGACGGCGAGCGCATCCTCGGCGTCAGCGGCGATCCGGCGCACCCGGCCAACTTCGGCAAACTGTGCAGCAAAGGCTCGAGCCTGCACCTGACCGGCGACCTCGCGGCCCGCGCGCTGTACCCGGAACTGCGTCTGGGCAAGGGGTTGGCGCGCAGCCGCACCGATTGGGACACGGCGCAGGAACATGCCGCCAACGTGTTCGCCGAAACCATCGCCGAACACGGCCCGGACAGCGTGGCGTTCTATATCTCCGGACAGTTGCTGACCGAGGACTACTACGCCTTCAACAAACTCGCGCGGGCGTTGGTCGGCACCAACAACATCGACAGTAATTCACGCCTGTGCATGTCGTCAGCCGTGGTCGGCTACAAGCGCAGCCTTGGCGCCGACGCCCCGCCGTGCAGCTATGAGGATCTGGAACTCAGCGATTGCGTAATGATCGTCGGCAGTAACATGGCCTACGCCCATCCGGTACTTTTCCGTCGACTGGAAGAGGCAAAGTCCCGTCGCCCACAGATGAAAGTCATAGTTATTGATCCTCGGCGCACCGACACTTGCGACCTCGCCGATCTGCACCTGGCGATTCTGCCCGGTACCGATGTCGCTTTGTTCCATGGGATTTTGCATCTGTTGTTGTGGGAAGACTGGATCGACCGCGACTTCGTCAAGGCGCACACCGATGGTCTCGCCGAACTGAAGAATCTGGTGCGCGACTACACCCCGCAAATGGTTTCGCAGTTATGCGGGATCAGTGTCGAGCAATTGCAGCAGTGCGCCCAATGGGTCGGCACTTCGCCGAGTTTTCTGTCGCTGTGGTGCATGGGTTTGAACCAGTCCACGGCCGGTAGCGCGAAGAACAGCGCGCTGATCAATCTGCATTTGGCCACCGGTCAAATTGGTCGTCCAGGTGCAGGACCTTTCTCCCTCACCGGTCAGCCGAATGCCATGGGCGGGCGCGAAACCGGCAGTTTGTCGAATCTGTTGCCGGGCCATCGAGACGCCGCCAACCCTGAACACCGCGCTGAAGTGGCAGCTTATTGGGGCGTTGATCGGTTGCCGGAAAGTACCGGTCTCAGCGCCATCGAACTGTTCGAGCAAGTGCGCAGCGGCAAGATCAAGGCGTTGTGGATCGCCTGCACCAACCCCGCGCAATCGATGCCGGATCAGAGCGCGGTGCGCGCGGCGCTGGAAGTTTGCCCGTTTGTGGTTCTGCAAGAAGCCTTTCGCACCACCGAAACCGCCGCGTTCGCCGATCTCCTGCTGCCTGCCGCCAGTTGGGGCGAGAAGGAAGGCTCGGTGACCAACTCCGAGCGACGCATTTCCCACGTACGCAAAGCCATCCTCCCACCGGGCGAAGCGCGGCCCGACTGGGCGATCACGGTAGATTTCGCACAACGACTGGAGAAACGTCTGCGCCCCGCTGCACCGAGCCTGTTTACGTTTAACCAACCTGCGCAGTTGTTCGATGAATTCAAAGGGCTGACACATGGTCGCGATCTGGACCTGTCCGGGATCAGTCATGCGCTGATCGATGAGATCGGGCCGCAGCAATGGCCCTTCCCTGTCGGCGCGCGGCAAGGTACGCCACGCCTGTACGAGGACGGGATTTTCCCTACGCCAAATGGACGCGCACAGTTCATTGCCGACCCGTATCGCGCCGCCAAAGAACAGCGTGATGCGCGTTTTCCACTGACGTTGCTCACTGGACGTCTGCGTGATCAATGGCACGGTATGAGCCGCACAGGTACGGCGGCGCAGTTGTTTGGGCATGTCAGCGAAGCGGTGTTGAGTCTGCACCCGGACGAATTGCGCCGGCATCGCTTGCAGCCAGGAGATCTGGTCAACCTCAAAAGTCGTCGCGGTGCGGTGATCGTCGCGGTCGGCAGTGATGACAGCGTGCGCCCGGGACAAGCGTTTCTGCCGATGCACTGGGGCGACCGCTTTCTCAAGGGTGGTGTGAACAGCCTGACCCTCCCGGCCTTTGATCCGCTGTCGAAACAACCGGAGCTGAAACACAGCGGGGTTCGCCTGGAACCGGTCAATCTGCCTTGGCAACTTTTCGCACTGATCGAGGGCGATGTTCAACGGCATTTCGAGGCCCTGAGACCGCTCTGTGAGGCATTTTCCTACGTGAGTCTCAGCCTTGTCGGACGTGAACGATCGGCATTGCTGATACGCGCTGCCAGCAGCGAAGCACCGGATGCGCCTTTGCTCGCTGAAATCGACCGATGCCTGTCACTGATCGACGGCCCGGTGTTGGCCTATGACGATCCACGCCGGGCCATTGGCAAACGCGTGCGCATTGAAAACGGCCGGATCACCGCGATCCGACTGGCCGGCGAAACCCTCGCTCGGCATTGGCTGCAAGGGTTGTGGCTGGAAGGCCGCGCGGACGAACAACTGCGGCGCTGGTTGCTGGCCCCGATGAGTGCGCCACCAGGCAGTGTCGGGACGCAAATTGCTGCGGATAAAACCCTGTGCAACTGCAAGAACGTCAGCCTCAACGCGGTCTGCGCCGGTATTCGCCAAGGTCTGGATCTGCAGGGTTTGAAAAACAATTTGGGCTGCGGCACGCAATGTGGCTCGTGTGTCCCGGAAATAAAACGCTTGCTGGCTGCCGACGTACAGCCAGCCGCCGTCATCTGATGAGGAAAACACCATGAATGCAAAAGTCTGGCTGGTGGGTGCAGGCCCTGGTGATCCGGAACTGCTGACCCTAAAAGCGGTGCGTGCGTTGCGCGAAGCCGATGTGGTGCTGATCGATGATCTGGTCAACGACGCCGTGCTGGAACACTGCCCTGGCGCCCGCATCATTGCGGTGGGTAAGCGCGGTGGTTGCCGCTCGACCCCGCAGGCGTTCATCCATCGACTGATGCTGCGCTATGCCCGCCATGGCAAGTGTGTGGTGCGACTCAAGGGCGGCGATCCATGCATTTTCGGCCGTGGCGGTGAAGAAGCGCAGTGGCTACGTGAGCGTGGCGTCGAGGTGGAGTTGGTCAATGGCATCACCGCCGGGCTGGCCGGGGCGACGCAGTGTGATATTCCGCTGACGTTACGCGGGGTGGCGCGCGGGGTGACGCTGGTGACTGCACACACCCAGGACGACAGCCAATTGAACTGGCATGCGCTAGCGCAGGGCGGTACGACGCTGGTGGTTTATATGGGCGTTGCCAAGCTGGGCGAGATTCGCGATCAGTTGTTGGCGGGCGGGATGGCGGCGGATACGCCGGTGGCGATGATCGAGAATGCGTCGTTGCCAGAGCAGCGCGAATGCCGTAGTGATCTGATGAGCATGAGCGATGACGCAGGAATTTTCGGATTGAAGAGCCCGGCGATTCTGGTGATTGGTGCGGTGGCGGCGGCTGGTGAAGATCAAAAGATCGCAGCCTGCGGCAGCTCCTACAGGACGTATGCAGATTTCATGTAGGAGCTGCCGAAGGCTGCGATCTTTTAAAGCTGCAAAGCCAAATCGCAGGCAAAGAAAAGCCCGGCCTAAGCCGGGCTTTTCTCGGAGCGGCAGCTAATTACTTAGCTTGAGCTTCAACCTGCGCTTCTACGCGACGGTTAACAGCGCGGCCAGCTTCAGTTTTGTTGTCAGCAACTGGGCGGGATTCGCCGTAGCCAACAGACTGAACGCGGGACGATTCAACACCGTACTGGTTGGTCAGAACTTGCTTAACGGCGTTTGCACGACGCTCGGACAGTTTCTGGTTGTAAGCGTCAGGACCGACGGAGTCAGTGTGACCTTCAACAGTAGTGGTGGTGGATGGGTACTGCTTCATGAAGTCAGCCAGGTTCTTGATGTCGCCGTAGCTGTTTGGCTTCACAACCGACTTGTCGAAGTCGAACTTAACGTCCAGCTCAACACGAACAACTTCAGCAACTGCTGGGCAGCCATCAGCGTCAACAGTTACGTTGGCTGGGGTGTCCGGGCACTTGTCAACGTTGTCGCAAACGCCGTCGTTGTCGCTGTCGGAGCAGACTTCAGCTGGTGCTGGAACTGGAGCAGCAGCAGGCTTGGAGCCGCCACCGAAGTTCACACCGATACCAACGCTAGGAGCCCACTCGGTGTCGCCCTGGTCGATGTTGTACTGAGCTTCAACGCCGGCACGGGCGTAGAAGTTCTCGGTGAAGTACAGCTTGGCACCAGCGCCAACGTTGGCGAAGGTGGAGCGGTCACGACCACCGGAACCGTTCTGACCGATGCTCTGATCGGAGAAACCGGCCGATACGTACGGACGCAGCATGTCGCCTGGGTTGTTGAAGTGGTACAGAGCGTCCAGAGCGGTGTTAGCGCCCTTGATGTTACGACCGTCGTCGGAACGCACGTTGTGCACTTCGTCGTAGCCCAGACGCAGTTCAACGTCGTCGGTCAGGAAGTAACCGATCGAGCCGCCGAACAGGTTGCCGTTGTTCTTGAAGTTACGAGCGCTGTCGAATTGTTCTTTCTTTGCGAAGCCTTCGATTTCAACTGCGCCTTGGCCTTGTGCCAGAGCGCCGAACGAAGTGGCGGCAATCAGAGAACCAATGGCCAAGCCCAAGGTGTTTTTCAGTTTCATCCGTTAAATCCCCATCTGGTGATTGTGAAGCAGTCCCGCAAACCGGGGGACAACTCGGCGGCAAGTCTATCAGAACTTGCCTACACGTAAGAGATATTTGCGCTGAACTAAGTTTCAGCAATGCCTGCAAATTTCTCACGCAATTTATCTAGAGCACGTTTGTAACGCATTTTTGTCGCACTCAAACCCATGTGCATGATGTCTGCGATCTCCTGAAATTCCAGCTCTGCGACAAATCGTAGCACCAGAATTTCGCGGTCGATCGGGTTCACATACACCAGCCAGCGATCAAGCCCGCCCTTCTCCTCGGGTTTCGGCGCCTTTTCTTCGGACGCTTCCTCAAGGGGGTCAAGACTCAATGCGTCCATCAAGCGACGCTTTCGCCGTTCCTTCCGATACTGCGTAATACATTCGTTGTACGTGATGCTGTAGAGCCACGTTTTGAACTTCGATTTCCCCTCGAAGTTCTTCAGGCCATACAGCACCTTCAACATGACTTCCTGACAGACATCGTCTGCGTCGCGATCGTTCCCAAGATATCTCGCACAAACGTTAAATAATGTTCGCTGGTAACGCCGCATCAGTTCTTCATAGGCGCGCGTTACGTGAAACAGCTCGGTATGCGAGCGCGCGACCAACTCCTCATCAGAGAGCTCGCGGGGGTCGTAGCGCGTGGATAGCGTTTGGGTTTTATTCAAAACAAGTCGTGCCGACAGTCAGGTCAATGTCCACCGCAACCGGCATCAGCTGGCATTTTGCGGCGGCATACATTAGCAGGGTTTGCCGGATTAGCGGCTACTCACATGCTGTTCCAGCAGGATCCGATTGGAAAGAGAGACTAGCTCACCCTCATCGGTCAGCAATGTGGTTTTAACCGTGCCGATCTCCTCGATCTGCCCTTCGACCTCGCCAACACGCACTTGTTGCCCAACCTGATACAACTCACGCACATAGATTCCCGCAAGAATCTGACCGGCAATTTCCCGGCTTCCCAAACCCATGGCCAGCGCAACGGCCAGACCAACGGTAATCAAAACGATGACGATCACATGGTTCAGCAGGTCGGTCTTGACCTCAAGCTGACTGATCGCGACCGAAATACTGATGATAATCACCAGCCCCTGAGCAATTCGCCCAAGCCCCGAAGCGTAGTCCAGGCCTACGCCTTCTGCCGCCCCGCGCACCAGCCCGTTGGCCAGTTGCGCGAGCAAAACACCTACCAGCAACACCAGCGCCGCACCGAATACTTTCGGCAAATAGAGCGCCAACATATCCAGCGTAGCTGAAACTCGCTCAAGGCCAAGGGATTCTGCTGCAGAAACCAGGAAAATCAGCAGGACGAACCAGTAAACGATTTTACCAATCAGCGTTGAAATCGGAACCTGCAGCCCGGCACGCGACATCAACTTGGTCAGCCCGGTGCCGCCCATCAGGCGATCGAGGCCGAGTTTGGCGAGCAATTTGGACAGCAAGGTATCGAGCAGCTTGGCCACGACGAACCCCAACAGCAGCACGACCAGTGCGCCGAACAGGTTCGGGATGAAATTGGCCACTTTGGTCCACAACGCAGTCATTGCAGTGACGAGGCTCTGAGTCCAGAGGTCGAGTTCCATATTCAATCAGCCTTATCAGCAGTGCGAGCGGTAGGTTTACGAAGACGGGAAACCGGCGAGACATGGGCCGATCCGTTATTCAGGGCGATCATCAGCGCGGGCAGCCAGCGGCCCAGCAGGCTGAACAGATCACCGGCGCCGACCTGGCGGTTGGCGGTTTTGAGTACGCGGCCCAGGCACGCATCGTCGTCGCGGCTGGACGGCGAAGCGTTGAGCATGTCGCGCAAAGACTGTTCAAACGGATCGTGCATACGCACCTCTCGTGATGTCTGTGAAAGACGCGGGCAGATTTGGTCGGGTCACATGCGCCATGTTCAGACCCAGCGCAAACGACGGAATAACCACCACTGACCGAAGGCCAGGGCGAGCACCGTCAAACAGGCAATGAGGAATCCATAGGGGCTGCTGGAGAACGGAATTCCACCAACGTTTATACCCAGCAGACCGGTGATGAAACTCATTGGCAAAAAGATGCAGGTGATGATCCCGAAGCGGTACATCGTGCGATTCATGCGTTCGCTCAAACGCCGGTCTTCAGCCTCAAGCACAAGCCCCACGCGCTCTCGGGTCAATTCGAGCTCTTCCAGATAACGGGTCAGACTGTTGTTCAGCTCGTTCCAGTAATCGGCATCGTCATCGACAAACCAAGGCAGTTTTATCCGCGTCAGTTGTCCGAAAATATCCCGCTGCGGCGCAAGAAAACGCTTCAGCCCGGCCGCCCTGCGACGGATGTGCAAAATGGCGCCATGCTCGGGGGTATACCGTTCGTCGGCATCCATTTTCTCTTCTTCCTCATCGGCGATTTCCGAGAGGCAAGTGACCAGATCCTGCACCTTGTTGGTGAGGAACTGCGCCAGATAAAGGATGAGTTCAGAGGCCGTTTTCGGGCCCTTGCCGTCCGCCAGTTGCACCAACAGTTCATCAGTGGCGCGCAATGGACGCAGACGCAGGGAAATCACCCGCTGGGCGGAAGCGAAAATCCGTACCGAAACCATGTCTTCCGGCTCGGCGCCCGGATTGAGATTGACCCCGCGCAGAAACAGCAGCAGCTCGGAATCAGGCAACGGCAACAGACGCGGTCGAGTGTTCTCTTCCAGCAGCAGGTCGCAGGTGAATTCATTCAGGCCGCTGGATTTACGCAGCCAGGTCTGGGTCTGCGGATGGCTGCGATCCCAATGCAGCCACAGGCTTTCATGGGCCTGCAGCTGCAAATCGTCGAGCTCAGTCCGGGCTATCGAACGCGCACCGCCTTTTCCGTCCAGCACCAGGGCATGCACCAGCCCCCATTGCGCGTTTTCTTCCTCGAACATCCGCATCCCTTTGTCGAAACTATTATTCAGGCATTTTCAGCGGACTCGGCGAAACGATCACGCCGTTGTTGTCCGCATAAATGTAGTGGCCCGGGTGGAACGTCACACCGGCGAAAGTCACCGGGACGTTGAGGTCGCCGATACCACGTTTTTCAGTCTTCATCGGATGGCTGGCCAGCGCCTGCACGCCCAGATCGGTCTGCGCGATGACGTCAACGTCGCGGATGCAGCCGTAAATCACCAGCCCTTCCCAGCCGTTTTTAGCGGCCTTCTCGGCAATCATGTCACCCAGCAAGGCACGGCGCAGCGAACCACCACCATCGACGACCAGCACTTTGCCGTTGCCTTTCAGTTCAGCCTGTTCCTTGACCAGCGAGTTGTCTTCGAAGCATTTGATGGTCACGATTTCGCCGCCGAACGAATCACGGCCACCGAAATTGCTGAACATCGGTTCCAGCACCTGCACCAGCTCCGGATAGGCGTCGCACAGGTCAGGCGTAAGGTAATGGTTCATCGAAAAACTCCTGTAACTAGGAAGACGATCAAGGATGCCGCGTTCTGAAGAGACGAGTTCCGCTGGTCGCTGTTTACCTTAGCTCATTGAATGTTCGCTGAATGAACCTGAACAAACCCTGAAACGTAATCGCTAAACAGCCACCGAATATGACCAGAACCGCACAATTCGTCATATCTTAGCCGCAAGACGACCTGAACGAAATGCTCTTGACCCAGGCCTCATTTCAGACCGCCGTCGCCAGATCCGGCTTGTCACCCATCAACGGCGTGTGCTGATCGTTCAACCAGCGCGCCACCAACGGCCACACCTCAGTCTGCGCCGCTTTGCTCACCAACATCTCGACATGGCCGAAATTATCGTTGAAACCCTGCTCGCGGCCCAGATTGATGAACTGCTTATGCTCGGAACCGATCTGCTCGAACAGTTTGCGACAGGCCCAGGCCGGATCCTGATGATCGCCTGCGGCACTCACCGCCAGCACTGGCACCTGAACATCGGCCAGGCCTGCCCACCAGTCCTTGTCCTTGTCACCGAAACGACCGAACAATCCATACCAGCGCATGCTTTCCAGCGCCAGACCGATCGGTTCGTCTTCCGGGCCCCGTTTTAGGCGTGAGCCCGACAGTTGCGCGAAGCGCTTGAGAATAAAGCGGCTGCTCCACTCCACCGGCGGAATTTTCAGCGGCCAATACGTACGGCTGACCTGCGTACCGAAAAACGCCGCCGAAGCCACGGCAGGTTCGCCGAGGTATTCGCCACCGAGCGCAGCCGCCAGGGTGATGCCACCCAGCGAATGGCCGATCCAGTGCGGAACCTGCCGGCTCTGCTCACGCACGAACGCGGCAATCGCCGGCAAGTCGTAACGGGCATAGTCGGCGACACGGTTGCGACGGTATTCCTCGTTACGCTGCGACAAGCCATGGCCGCGCATCTCCGGAATCCACACATCGAAACCCAGACGCGTCAGATACGCGCCCAAGCCCAGGCCTTTCGGTGAAAACCAGAAGCGCCGATTGGAAAAACTGCCGTGCAGCAGAATCACCGGCACACCGCGAGGCGCCGAGGCATCGGCCATGCCCAACCGGGTCACAGCGATTTCCACGGACCAGTCGGGACTGTTGCCGGGTTTCAGTCGATACACGTCTTCGCTCAGATCGCCGCGCCGCTCGGCGCTGATCAGGGCGACAGGAAACAGGTTGCTACTGCTTTGCATAATGCTCTTGCACAAAAAAGGGCGGCATCCGGAGACCCCCGCCCTGTTTGAATCATAAGGAGCCGAATCGTGTAGGAGTGAGCCTGCTCGCGACGGCGGTGTGTCATTCGAATCAATGCTGACTGTCATGACGCTATCGCGAGCAGGCTCACTCCTACAGGGAGACGCGGCCCGTTCACCTCTTGATCAAGCCGGGGCTTGGCCTTCGGCGAGGAAGAACCAGGTTTCCAGCACGGTGTCCGGGTTCAGCGACACGCTTTCGATGCCCTGCTCCATCAGCCACTTGGCCAGATCCGGGTGGTCCGAAGGACCCTGACCGCAGATCCCGATGTACTTGCCGGCCTTGTTGCACGCGGCAATCGCGTTGGCCAAGAGCTTCTTGACCGCCGGATTACGCTCGTCGAACAGGTGCGCGATGATACCGGAATCGCGGTCCAGGCCCAGCGTCAGCTGAGTCAGGTCGTTGGAACCAATCGAGAAACCGTCGAAGAATTCGAGGAACTCTTCAGCGAGGATCGCGTTGGAAGGCAATTCGCACATCATGATCACGCGCAGACCGTTCTCGCCGCGCTTCAAGCCGTTTTCGGCCAACAGATCAACCACCTGGCTGGCTTCGCCCAGAGTACGGACGAACGGCACCATGATTTCGACGTTGGTCAGGCCCATCTCGTTGCGCACACGTTTCAGCGCGCGGCATTCGAGTTCGAAGCAGTCACGGAACGATTCGCTGATGTAACGCGACGCGCCACGGAAGCCCAGCATCGGGTTTTCTTCTTCCGGCTCGTAGAGTTTGCCGCCGATCAGGTTGGCGTATTCGTTGGACTTGAAGTCCGACAGACGCACGATGACTTTTTTCGGCGTGAACGCTGCAGCCAGGGTGCTGATGCCTTCCACCAGTTTGTCGACGTAGAAGTCGACCGGGTCGTTGTAACCGGCGATGCGCTTGTCGACGCTGTCCTTGATTTCCTGTGGCAGACCGTCGTAGTTCAACAGCGCTTTCGGGTGGACGCCGATCATGCGGTTGATGATGAACTCAAGACGGGCCAGGCCGACACCAGCGTTCGGCAGCTGTGCGAAGTCGAAGGCGCGGTCCGGGTTGCCGACGTTCATCATGATCTTGAACGGCAGCTCCGGCATGGCGTCGACGGAGTTCTTCTTGATGTCGAAACCCAGCTCGCCTTCGAAGATGTAACCGGTGTCGCCTTCGGCGCAGGACACGGTCACGCCTTGGCCATCCTTCAGCAACTGGGTGGCGTTGCCGCAACCGACCACTGCCGGAATGCCCAGTTCGCGAGCGATGATCGCCGCGTGGCAAGTACGCCCGCCACGGTTGGTGACGATGGCGCTGGCGCGCTTCATCACCGGTTCCCAGTCCGGGTCGGTCATGTCGGATACGAGCACGTCGCCCGGCTGGACCTTGTCCATCTCGGACACGTCTTTGATGATCCGCACTTTGCCGGCGCCGATGCGCTGGCCAATCGCGCGACCTTCAACCAGCACGGTGCCGGTTTCTTTCAACAGGTAACGTTCCATGACGTTGGCCTGGGTGCGGCTTTTCACGGTTTCCGGACGCGCCTGCACGATGTACAGCTTGCCGTCGTCACCGTCCTTGGCCCACTCGATGTCCATCGGGCAGCCGTAGTGCTTCTCGATGATCATCGCTTGCTTGGCCAGCTCGCTGACTTCAGCGTCGCTCAAACAGAAACGTGCACGATCAGCCTTGTCGACATCGACGGTCTTGACCGAACGACCGGCCTTGGCCTCGTCGCCGTAGATCATCTTGATCGCTTTGCTGCCCAGGTTGCGACGCAGGATCGCCGGACGACCGGCCTCCAGCGTGCCCTTGTGCACGTAGAACTCATCCGGGTTGACCGCGCCTTGTACGACGGTTTCGCCCAGACCGTAAGCGCCGGTGATGAACACCACGTCACGGAAACCGGATTCGGTGTCGAGGGTGAACATCACGCCGGCAGTGCCGGTTTCCGAACGCACCATGCGCTGCACACCCGCCGACAGGGCGACCAGTTTATGGTCGAAGCCCTGGTGTACGCGGTAGGAGATCGCACGGTCGTTGAACAGCGAAGCGAACACCTCTTTGGCGGCGCGGATAACGTTTTCCACACCACGGATGTTCAGGAAGGTTTCCTGCTGACCGGCGAACGAGGCGTCCGGCAAGTCTTCGGCGGTGGCGGAAGAACGCACGGCCACGGCCACATCAGGGTTGCCGGCCGACAGCGCGGCGAACGCGGTGCGGATTTCGGCATTCAGTTTTTCGGGGAATTCGGCTTCCATGATCCATTGACGGATCTGTGCGCCGGTTTTGGCCAGGGCGTTGACGTCGTCGACGTCGAGCGCATCGAGGGCCGCGTGGATCTGGTCGTTGAGACCGCTCAGTTCGAGGAAATCACGATAAGCCTGAGCCGTCGTGGCGAAGCCGCCGGGGACCGAAACACCGGCGCCTGCCAGGTTACTGATCATCTCGCCCAGGGATGCGTTCTTGCCCCCCACATGCTCAACATCGTGTTTGCCGAGCTTATCGAGGGAAACTACGTACTCTACCAAGGTGATCTCTCCACTAACTGTGTTGGAAAAGCTCAGAAACCGGCGGCCCGGGGGAGCCTTGGCCGGTTGTATGGCCTGGACCTGGAAAATAAGTGAGAATGCGGGCCAATCGCGGCCAACAAATCGCGCCTATCATATCCAGAAATGCTCATTAGCTTAAGGCCCAAGGTGCAAATGAAACGATCTGCTTTCTTCATCTCCGATGGCACCGGCATTACCGCCGAAACCCTGGGTCAAAGCCTTCTGGCGCAGTTCGAAAACATTACCTTCAGCAAATTCACGCGACCGTACATCGACAGCGTGGATAAAGCGCGGGCCATGGTACAACAAATCAACAAAGCCGCTGAAACCGACGGCTTTCGCCCGATCATCTTCGACACCATCGTCAATCAGGACATCCGTGAGATTCTCGCAACGTCCAATGGTTTCATGATCGACATTTTCTCGACCTTCCTCGCCCCACTTGAGCAGGAACTGACTGAGCATTCTTCCTACACCGTTGGCAAGTCCCACTCAATCGGGCACAACTCCAATTACATGGAGCGCATCGAGGCGGTGAACTTCGCCCTCGACAATGACGACGGCGCGCGAACGCACTATTACGACAAAGCTGATTTGATACTAGTGGGCGTGTCGCGATGCGGTAAAACGCCGACGTGTCTGTACATGGCCATGCAGTTCGGCATCCGCGCGGCCAACTACCCGCTGACCGAAGACGACATGGAACGCCTGACCCTGCCGACAGCCCTGCGCGCCCATCAGCACAAGCTGTTCGGCCTGACCATCGACCCGGACCGCCTCACCGCGATCCGCAATGAGCGCAAGCCCAACAGCCGTTATTCGAGTTATGCGCAGTGCGAATTTGAAGTGCGTGAGGTGGAGAACCTGTTCCGCCGCGAGAACATCCCGAACATCAACTCGACGCATTTTTCAGTGGAAGAGATTTCGGCGAAAATTCTGGTGGAGAAAGGTGTGGAGCGGCGGTTCAAATAGGTCTGTATTGCCTGTGCGACCGCTATCGCGAGCAGGCTCACTCCTACAGTTGATCTTCAGCGGGCACAGAT
The DNA here is from genome assembly GCF_977020205.1 of Pseudomonas sp. AIG. Taxonomy (NCBI): domain Bacteria; kingdom Pseudomonadati; phylum Pseudomonadota; class Gammaproteobacteria; order Pseudomonadales; family Pseudomonadaceae; genus Pseudomonas; species Pseudomonas sp. AIG. The sequence goes on from NZ_CDROCK010000021.1 coordinate 73,357, forward strand.
CATGTGGACGACAGAGATTCATTGTAGGAGTGAGCCTGCTCGCGATGAACGATTACACGGTGTCTGTTAATGCCCTGGCCAGAGCTTCAAAACCTGCCAGCAACAACCGATCATCCCCCACCGCATTACACACGCTCACCCGAATAAACTGCGGCACCGCCGCATGCCCCACCGCAAACGCCTCAGCGGTGGCGACCAGATAATTGTTTTCCTTCAACTCCGCGGCAATCTGCGACGCCCGCCACAGCTCAGGCACTTCCACCCAGAAATGCGGACTGTAAGGGTGAGTCTTGTAGTTCAAACCCCGCAGAACAGGCGCCACCAAGGCCTTGCGCCGAGCGATCTCGCTGATCTGCTCGTCCAGCAAACGCTCGGCCATGCCGCTTTCGATCCACAGACTGGCCACTTCCATCGATAGCGGATTGGCCATCCAGCACGTTGCACGGATGGCTGAACTCAAACGCCCGATGAGCGCTTGCGGCGCGTGCAGATAACCGACGCGCAATCCGGCGGAAACAGCCTTGCTCAGACTGCCGATCAACACCGAACGCTCCGGCGCGAAATAGCTGAGCGGCAACGGGCGCTGGCGATCCAGAACCGCATGGGCTTCGTCTTCGATAATCAGCAAATTGTGCTGGCGGCAGATATCGGCTATCGCCTCGCGCCGTGGGATCGACATCACGGCGGCTGTAGGATTCTGGATCGTCGGCGTGCAATACACTGCCGACACTCGGTGCTGACGGCAGATTTCCTCCAGTGCCGACGGCACAAGTCCTTCGTCATCCATCGCCGCGCCAATGAGTTTTATCCCAAGCTGGCGTGCGACGCTGATCAATCCCGGGTAGGACAAATGCTCGGTGACCACTGTATCGCCGGCCTTGAGCAAGCCCATCAGCGCGCACAACAAGCCATGCTGCCCCCCGTTGACGCACAACCCCTGATCGGCATGCGGCACGACCGCTTCGTGCTGAAGCCAGACCGCCCCCGCCAATCGGTGCCGTGCCAGCCCACCTTCAGCGGTGTACCCGGTCAGCTGCTGTAACACCCGCGGATCGCTGGCCAGTTCCTGCAGACTCTGGCTCATGAACGTCGCTTCCTGCCCCGGCATTGGCTGATTGCGGCTCATGTCGAAGCAGGCTGACGGCTCATCGCTGACATTGCGAAAGCCTTTGTCCTGCGGTCGTTCCATCCCGCGCTGACAGACATAGGTGCCATCTCCGACGCGGGCGACGACCAATCCCACGCGTTCCAACTCACCGTAGGCACGACTGATCGTACCGATGGTCACCCCGAGGTTGTCGGCCAGCAATCGATGCGGCGGCAACTTGCCTCCCGCGTCGATCACGCCTTCCTCGACGGCCTGCGCGACTGCATCCGCCAAGCGTTTGTACTTCACGCCCACGCCATTGGCGAGGCCGTCACGGAGGATTGACACCATGGCAATACTTACTTTGACAGTCATTCTCGCCCCGAATAGCGTGCTGAAAACAGGTTCAATCAGAAATAGACCGTTTCCGCGATCAGGTCAATTCCACCGTTCGGAGTACCCCCTATGTCGACCGCCGTCAGCACACCGATGCATATCAGCAAACCCTGGCTAGCCTGCGTGATTACCAGCACGCTGTTTCTGATCGTCTGCCTGAGCTGGGGCACGACGTGGCTGGGAATCAAGATTGCGGTGGAAAGCGTGCCGCCGCTGACGGCCGCCGGGCTGCGTTTTCTGATTGCCTTTCCGCTGTTCCTGAGCTTCGCGCTGTTGCGCAAGGAACCGCTGTTGTTTCCCCGGCAAAGTCGCTGGTTTTTTGTGTTCGTCACGCTGTCGTATTTCAGCCTGCCTTACTACCTGCTCAACTACGGCGAAATGCACGTGTCATCGGGTCTGACAGCACTGCTGTTCAGTTGCATGCCGGTGTTTATCCTGTTGTTCTCCGCGCTGTTTCTGCGCGAGAAAATCTACCCGTCACAAATGCTCGGCATCGCCATCGGCTTTGGCAGTCTGTTCATGATCATTCGTAGTCAGGGTCTGCATCTGGATCAGGCCGAATGGCTGGGGGTGCTGGCGATTCTGTGTGCGGCGGTGATGCATGCGCTGTGTTATGTGGTGACGAAAAAACATGGCAGCGCGATCAGCGTGATCACCTACAACACACTGCCGATCGGCATTGCCGGGGCGATGTTATTTATTGTCGGATTGAGCGTCGAAACACCGGTGTTTGCGCAAGTGACAGCACGCTCGTGGGGCGCCCTGTTCTATCTCGGACTGGTGGCGTCGGTCGGCGGATTCATCGTTTACTTTTTACTGCTTAAACGCTTGAGCCCGATCATTCTGTCGTTCGTGTTTATCATTTTCCCGGTGTTCGCCGTGATCATCGGCGCCTGGTACGAGGGGCAAACCCTGTCTCGGGAGCTGATGATCTATTCGGCGATTTTGCTGAGCGGTTTTGCGATCACCAAATTGCCCATCGAAAAATGGCGTACGCGGTCCGTGTAGGAACTGCCGCAGGCTGCGATCTTTTGATCTTGTTTTTAAACATTAACGTCAAAAGATCGCAGCCTGCGGCAGCTCCATGGATCGGTTTCATCCAGTCAGGGCGGCGTCGATCGTCAGATAACGAACAGGTCGACGAAACGGTTTACCGGGGTGGACTCGAGCCGGGTTTGATCCTTGCACAACGCGAAGATTTCGCCGCTGCGCTGGCCGGTGAAACGTGTTGCCAGGTTGGCCTTGAACTTGTCTTCCAGTAATGGAATGCCCTCGGCGCGACGTCGGCGATGGCCGATCGGGTATTCCACCACGACGTTTTCAGTGCTGCTGCCGTCCTTGAAAAACACCTGCACGGCGTTGGCGATCGAGCGCTTGTCAGGCTCCAGATACTCACGGGTGAAACGCGGATCCTCAACGATGACCATTTTCTCGCGCAGCACATCGATGATCGGATGCGCCTTGTGGAAATCATCTTCGTACTGTTCAGCAACCAGATTGCCGAACGCCAGTGGCACGGCGGCCATGTACTGAATGCAATGGTCGCGATCGGCAGCGTTGGCCAGCGGTCCGACCTTGGAAATGATGCGAATCGCCGATTCGTGGGTGGTGATGACGATCCGGTCGATTTCATGCAGGCGATTGCGCACTTGCGGGTGCAAGGTCACCGCGGCTTCGCAGGCAGTTTGCGCATGAAACTCGGCGGGGAAGCTGATCTTGAACAGCACGTTTTCCATCACGTAACTGCCGAACGGTCGCGAGAAACTGAAGGCGCGCTTGTCTTCGGGTTTCAGCGCCAGATCGCTGTTGGTGTGGCTGAACAGCACGTCATAAAAGCCCCATTGCTTTGCGGTTAACACGCCGGGAACGCCCATCTCGCCACGCATGGCAATATCGGCCAGACGCACACCGCGACTCGACGCATCCCCCGCCGCCCAGGATTTTCGCGAGCCGGCATTTGGGGCATGACGATAGGTGCGCAGGGCCTGACCATCGGCAAACGCATGAGACAACGCCGACAACAGTTGCTCGCGATTGGCGCCCATCAGTTTGGCGGTGACAGCGGTTGAAGCGACTTTCACCAGAATGACGTGATCGAGTCCTACGCGATTGAAAGAGTTTTCCAGAGCGATCACGCCTTGAATCTCGTGGGCCATGATCATCGCTTCCAGCACATCGCGAACGGTCAGCGGCGCTTCAGCGTTGGCCACGCATTTTTGCGAAAGATGATCCGCCACCGCGAGAATCGCGCCGAGGTTGTCGGATGGATGGCCCCACTCGGCGGCGAGCCAGGTGTCGTTGTAGTCGAGCCAGCGGACGATACAGCCGATGTCCCACGCGGCTTTCACCGGGTCGAGGCGATGGGAGGTGCCCGGGACGCGTGCGCCGAACGGCACGACAGTGCCTTCGACAATCGGGCCAAGATGCTTGGTGCATTCGGGAAAACGCAGCGCCAGCAAGCCACAGCCCAGCGTGTCCATCAGGCAATTTCGGGCAGTGTCGAGGGCTTCGGCAGAGGTGACGTTGAAGGTGAGGACGTAATCGGCGATGTCCTGCAGGACACGGTCGTAGTCGGGGCGATTGTTCAGGTCGACGTTGGCGCTCATTGCGGTTCTCCTGTGCGGGAATGATGAGTGGTGCGGTCTTCCTCAGGGCTTGGCTGGGGTGGGTTGATTGCAGGTCTGGGGTGCCTGCTTTTTTTGTGTTTCTACAGTGGGTGGCCCCTCACCCTAGCCCTCTCCCGAGGGAGAGGGAACCGATTGGGGGATGTTGTAGAGGTTCACCGACGTGAGCGATATCCATTGAATCCATAATCGATCTGGTCAACGCACAATTTCAAACACCTCGGTCGGCCCCCTGAATCCAAAATCGACTCGGTCTTTCAGGTCGATGTACAACCCTAGACACCTAGGTCGGCCCCCTCTCCCTTTGGGAGAGGGCTGGGCGGGCGGCGTTCCGATGAGGGTGAAAAATCTCAAATCAGAATGAATCGCCCGGAATGCGCACGTAACCTTCCATCAGCACGCGCGCACTGCGGCTCATGATCGCTTTTTTGACGATCCACTCGCCGTTTTCCAGACTGGCCTCAGCGCCAACGCGCAACGTCCCGGACGGATGCCCGAAACGCACGGCATTGCGTTCAACGCCACCCGCCGCAAGGTTCACCAACGTGCCGGAAATCGCTGCAGCAGTCCCAATCGCCACCGCCGCCGTACCCATCATCGCGTGGTGCAACTTGCCCATCGACAACGCCCGCACCAGCAAATCCACGTCACCAGCGCCAACCGCTTTACCACTCGACGCCACGTAATCCGCAGGCTTGGCAACAAACGCAACTTTCGGTGTGTGTTGCCGTTTCGCCGCTTCATCCAGATTCGATATCAGACCCATGCGCAACGCGCCATAAGCCCGAATCGTCTCGAACATCTGCAATGCTTTCGGATCGCTGTTGATCGCGCTCTGCAACTCGGTGCCGGTGTAACCAATGTCTTCGGCGTTGACGAAAATCGTCGGGATGCCGGCGTTGATCATGGTTGCCTTGAAGGTGCCGACACCCGGCACTTCCAGCTCATCGATCAAGTTGCCGGTGGGAAACATCGAACCACCGCCGCCCTCTTCTTCCGCCGCCGGGTCGATGAATTCGACTTGCACTTCAGCGGCGGGAAAGGTCACGCCGTCGAGTTCGAAATCACCGGTTTCCTGCACTGCGCCGTTGGTGATCGGCACGTGGGCAATAATCGTTTTGCCGATGTTGGCCTGCCACACGCGCACCACCGCGACACCGTTGTGCGGAATGCGGCGGGCGTCGACCAGACCATTGCTGATGGCGAACGAACCCACCGCAGCCGAGAGGTTGCCGCAGTTGCCGCTCCAGTCGACGAAGGGCTTGTCGATGGAGACCTGACCGAACAGGTAATCGACGTCGTGATCAGCCTTGATGCTTTTCGACAGGATCACGGTTTTGCTGGTGCTCGACGTCGCGCCGCCCATGCCGTCAATTTGCTTGTCGTACGGGTCGGGACTGCCGATCACGCGCAGCAACAGAGCATCGCGAACCGGGCCGGGAATCTGCGCCGCTTCGGGCAGATCCTTGAGGCTGAAGAACACGCCTTTGCTGGTGCCGCCGCGCATGTAGGTGGCGGGGATTTTTATTTGTGGTGCGTGAGCCATGATGCTCCTTACCGAAGGCATGGGGCCTGAAACCCCATGCCCACATCAGTTGATTTAAACGGCAACCGCCGACTCTTCAAGGAAGTCCTGCGCGAAGCGCTGCAACACACCCCCGGCCTCGTAGATCGACACTTCTTCAGCGGTATCCAGACGGCAAGTCACCGGCACGTCAACGCGCTCGCCGTTCTGGCGATGGATCACCAGCGTCAGATCCGCCCGCGGTTTGCGCTCGCCGATCACGTCGTAGGTTTCGCTGCCGTCGATGGCCAGCGTGTGACGGTCGGTGCCCGCTTTGAACTCCAGCGGCAACACGCCCATGCCCACCAGGTTGGTGCGGTGAATGCGCTCGAAACCTTCAGCGGCAATCGCTTCGACGCCGGCCAGACGCACGCCTTTCGCCGCCCAGTCGCGGGACGAACCCTGACCGTAATCGGCGCCGGCAATGATGATCAGCGGCTGTTTGCGTTCCATGTAGGTTTCGATGGCTTCCCACATGCGCATCACTTTGCCCTCCGGCTCGACCCGCGCCAGCGAACCCTGTTTGACCTTGCCGTTCTCCACGACCATTTCGTTGAACAGTTTCGGGTTGGCAAAGGTTGCGCGTTGTGCGGTCAAGTGATCGCCTCGGTGGGTGGCGTAGGAGTTGAAGTCCTCTTCCGGCAAGCCCATTTTCGCCAGGTATTCGCCGGCGGCGCTGTCGAGCATGATCGCGTTGGATGGCGACAGGTGATCGGTGGTGATGTTGTCCGGCAGCACCGCCAGCGGGCGCATGCCCTTCAACGGACGGGCGCCGGCCAGCGCGCCTTCCCAGTACGGCGGACGGCGGATGTAGGTGCTCATCTCGCGCCAGTCGTACAGTGGCGTGACTTTCGGGCCGGTGTCTTCGTGGACGGCGAACATCGGAATGTAGACCTGACGGAACTGCTCAGGCTTGACTGAAGACTTCACCACGGCGTCGATTTCTTCATCGCTCGGCCAGATGTCTTTGAGGCGAATTTCCTTGCCGTCGACCACGCCCAACACATCTTTTTCGATGTCGAAACGGATGGTCCCGGCGATGGCGTATGCGACCACCAACGGCGGCGAAGCGAGGAACGCTTGCTTGGCGTACGGGTGGATGCGGCCGTCGAAGTTGCGGTTGCCCGAGAGTACGGCAGTCGCATACAGATCGCGGTCGATGATCTCTTGCTGAATCAGCGGATCGAGCGCGCCGGACATGCCGTTGCAGGTGGTGCAAGCGAAGGCGACGACGCCGAAACCGAGCTGCTCCAGCTCCGTGGTCAGCCCCGCTTCGTCTAGGTACAGCGCTACGGTTTTCGAGCCCGGCGCCAGCGAGGATTTCACCCACGGCTTGCGCGTCAGGCCAAGCTTGTTGGCGTTGCGCGCGAGCAGGCCGGCGGCGATGACGTTGCGCGGGTTACTGGTGTTGGTGCAACTGGTGATGGCGGCGATGATCACTGCGCCGTTGGGCATTTGCCCCGGCACGTCATCCCACTGACCGGAGATGCCTTTGGCCGCCAGATCCGACACCGCGACGCGGGCGTGCGGGTTGCTCGGGCCGGCCATGTTGCGCACCACCGAGGACAGGTCGAAAGTCAGACCGCGCTCATATTGCGCACCTTTCAGACTATCGGCCCACAGGCCGGTGAGTTTGGCGTATTGCTCTACGAGCTGCACTTGCTGGTCTTCACGACCGGTCAGTTTCAGGTAATCGATAGTCTGCTGATCGATGTAGAACATCGCGGCAGTGGCGCCGTATTCCGGGGCCATGTTGGAGATGGTCGCGCGGTCGCCGAGGGTCAACGCCGCGGCGCCTTCGCCGAAGAACTCCAGCCAGGCGCCGACGACTTTCTGTTTGCGCAGGTATTCGGTCAGCGCCAGCACCATGTCGGTGGCGGTGATGCCCGGTTGCAGCTTGCCGGTCAATTCGACGCCAACGCTTTCCGGCAGACGCATCCACGACGCGCGACCGAGCATCACGCTCTCGGCTTCGAGGCCGCCGACGCCGATGGCGATCACGCCCAAGGCATCGACATGCGGGGTGTGACTGTCGGTGCCGACGCAGGTGTCGGGGAACGCGACGCCCTCGCGCACCTGAATCACCGGAGACATTTTCTCCAGGTTGATCTGGTGCATGATGCCGTTACCCGGCGGGATTACATCGACGTTCTTGAAGGCCTTTTTGGTCCAGTTGATGAAGTGGAAACGGTCTTCGTTGCGACGGTCTTCAATGGCGCGGTTTTTCTCGAACGCCTGCTTGTCGAAACCGCCCGCTTCCACCGCCAGCGAGTGGTCGACGATCAATTGCGTCGGCACCACCGGATTGACCTGCGCCGGGTCACCGCCCTGCAAAGCGATCGCGTCGCGCAGACCGGCGAGGTCGACCAGTGCGGTCTGGCCGAGAATGTCGTGGCAGACCACGCGCGCCGGGAACCACGGGAAGTCGAGGTCGCGTTTGCGCTCGATCAGTTGCTTGAGGGAATCGGTGAGCGTGGCCGGGTCGCAGCGACGCACGAGGTTTTCCGCCAGCACGCGGGAGGTGTACGGCAGGGTGTCGTAACTGCCGGGCTGAATCGCCTCGACCGCCGCGCGGGCGTCGAAATAATCCAGAGGGCTGCCGGGCAGGTTTTTGCGCAATTCTGTGTTCATCGGGTCAGGACTCGGGTCACGGTAGTTTCAAAGGGTGAGCTGACGCCAGACTCAAGATTCACACCGTCCCTTGTAGGAGTGAGCCTGCTCGCGATAGCGGTGGATCAGTCGACATCGATGGTGAATGTCAGTCCGTCATCGCGAGCAGGCGAAGGCCTACAGGGATTTGCGGTGGTTTCAAGGATCGGGTCAGCTCACCATTTCAGCGACGTTCGATTGGCACGAACTTGCGCTGTTCAACGCCGATGTACTCGGCGCTTGGACGGATGATGCGGTTGTTGGCGCGCTGTTCGAACACGTGCGCAGCCCAGCCGGTCAGGCGCGAGCAGACGAAGATCGGCGTGAACAGCTTGGTCGGGATGCCCATGAAGTGGTACGCCGAGGCATGGTAGAAATCGGCGTTCGGGAAGAGTTTTTTCTGCTCCCACATGGTCTTGTCGATGGCTTCGGAAACCGGGAACAACACCTTGTCACCGACTTCGTCCGCGAGCTTTTTCGACCAGCCCTTGATCACCTCGTTGCGCGGATCGCTGTCTTTATAGATCGCGTGGCCGAAGCCCATGATCTTGTCCTTGCGCTCGAGCATGCCGAGGGTGCCTTTGATCGCCTCTTCCGGCGACGAGAAGCGCTCGATCATTTCCATCGCCGCTTCGTTGGCGCCGCCGTGCAACGGGCCACGCAGCGAACCGATGGCGGCGGTCACGCAGGAATACAGATCGGACAGGGTCGAGGCACAAACGCGGGCGGTGAAGGTCGAGGCGTTGAACTCGTGCTCGGCGTAAAGAATCAGCGAGACGTTCATCACTTTCACATGCAGTTCGCTCGGCTTTTTGTCGTGCAGCAAATGCAGGAAGTGGCCACCGATGGTCGGCTCGTCACTCACGCAGTTGATGCGTTTGCCGTCGTGGCTGAAGCGATACCAGTAGCACATGATCGCCGGGAACGCGGCCAGCAAACGGTCAGTCTTGTCGCGCTGCTCGGAGAAGTCTTTCTCCGGTTCGAGGTTGCCAAGGAACGAGCAACCGGTGCGCATCACGTCCATCGGGTGGGCGTCGGCGGGGATGCGTTCGAGCACTTCTTTCAGCGCTTGCGGCAAGTCGCGCAGCTTGCTCAGTTTGCCTTGGTATTCGTCGAGTTGCGCCTGGGTCGGCAGCTCGCCGTAGAGCAGCAGGTAGGCGACTTCTTCAAATTGCGCATCGGCTGCCAGTTCGCGTACGTCGTAGCCGCGATAGGTCAGCCCGGCACCGGCCTGGCCCACGGTGGACAGTGCGGTTTGCCCGGCAACCTGGCCACGGAGCCCGGCGCCACTGAGTACTTTTGCTTCGGCCATTTCTATCTCCAATCTTGAATTTGTTAGGGAGTGTGGCGAAAAGATCGCAGCCTCGTTGCACTCGTCAGCTCCTACAGGGAATGCGGTTCATGTAGGAGCTGCCGCAGGCTGCGATCTTTTGATCTTTATTTCTTGGCGGCAAACAACGCATCGAGCTTCTGCTCGAACGTGTGGTAATCGATGCGATCGTAAAGCTCCATGCGAGTCTGCATGGTGTCGATGACATTCTGCTGCGTGCCATCGCGACGGATTGCGGTGTAGACGTTTTCCGCGGCCTTGTTCATTGCACGGAACGCCGACAGTGGATAGAGCACCAGCGACACGTCAGCGCCGGCCAATTGCTCGGTGGTGTACAGCGGCGTCGAGCCGAACTCGGTGATGTTGGCCAGGATCGGCGCTTTCACACGGTTGGCGAACAGCTTGTACATCTCCAGTTCAGTGATGGCTTCCGGGAAGATCATGTCGGCGCCAGCCTCGATACACGCCGCTGCGCGATCCAGTGCCGATTCCAGACCTTCCACCGCCAGCGCATCGGTACGCGCCATGATTACAAAGCTGTCATCGGTACGCGCGTCGACGGCGGCTTTGATGCGGTCGACCATTTCCTGCTGGCTGACGATCTCTTTATTAGGACGATGGCCACAGCGTTTGGCGCCGACCTGATCTTCGATGTGAATCGCCGCTGCGCCGAACTTGATCATCGACTTGACGGTGCGCGCCACGTTGAACGCCGAGGAACCGAAACCGGTGTCCACGTCGACCAGCAGCGGCAGATCGCAAACGTCGGTGATGCGGCGCACGTCGGTCAGCACGTCATCCAGACCGGTGATGCCCAGGTCCGGCACGCCGAGCGAGCCTGCGGCCACCCCGCCACCGGACAGGTAGATCGCCTTGAAACCGGCGCGCTTGGCCAGCAGCGCGTGGTTGGCGTTGATCGCGCCGACCACCTGCAAGGGATGCTCGCTGGCGACCGCATCGCGGAAACGCTGGCCTGGAGTGCTGTGCTTGGAACTCATGACTCACCTCGTTCAGTGGCTGTCTTATTGTGAGTGCCGTCCTGGTAGTGACGGGCGATGTTGCGTTTCGAGGCGCCGATGTGACGGCGCATCAACAATTCCGCGAGCTCGCCGTCACGGTCGGCGATGGCATCGAGAATCCGGTGGTGTTCGGCAAAGGCCTGGCGCGGGCGGTTCGGCGTGGTGGAAAACTGGATGCGGTACATGCGCACCAGTTGATAGAGCTCGCCGCAGAGCATCTGCGTCAGCGTGCGGTTGCCGCTGCCCTGGATGATCCGGTAATGGAAGTCGAAATCGCCTTCTTGCTGGTAGTAGCCGACGCCGGCCTGAAACGCGGCATCGCGCTCGTGGGTTTCCAGCACCCGGCGCAGTTCGTCGATTTCTTCGACGCTCATGCGTTCGGCCGCCAGACGGCAGGCCATGCCTTCGAGGGATTCGCGAATTTCGTAGAGTTCGAGCAGTTCGGCGTGGCTGAGCGAGACCACCCGCGCGCCGACGTGCGGGACGCGCACCAGCAGACGCTGGCCTTCCAGCCGATGAATCGCCTCACGCAACGGCCCGCGGCTGATGCCGTAGGTGCGCGCCAGCTCAGGCTCGGAGATCTTGCTGCCCGGGGCGATCTCGCCTTTGACGATGGCCGCCTGAATGCGCCGGAAGACGTTTTCCGAGAGCGTCTCGGAATCGTCGCCGCTGATGACCGGGGGATCGAGTTGATCCAGCATGATTGTCGACACCTTTAAATCCAATGCGGCAAAAACTAGCTAATTCAACCGAATCAGTCAAAGGATAAATGGGTATTGTCGACAATCGTCTAACAACCTTAAAAGATCGCAGCCTTCGGCAGCTCCTACAGGGCGCACGCAAATCCTATGTAGGAGCTGCCGAAGTCTGCGATCTTTTGATCTTTTATAGACCGGTGCCGGCGCTGGCGCCATAAAACCACCGTGCTAGAATGCCGCCCGCATTTGCTGGCCATTTGTACGGCTTGTCATATAAAGCTGATAGGCACACGAAGGGCCTTGCGCAAGTTTTGCCAAGGACCCGAACCGAAAACGGAACGCTGCGCACCAGGATTTATGAGACTCAAGCCTTTTCCCACATTCTTCGCCCTGTTTTGCCTGCCCGGCCTCGCCGCCGCGGGGGAAAAAACCGTGTACGGCCTCAACGAATACGCTTCGCTTGACGGCATCAATCTCGAAGTCGCGGCCAAACTCGACACCGGCGCGAAAACCGCCTCGCTGAGTGCCCGCGACATCAAACGCTTTAAACGCAACGGTGAGTCCTGGGTACGTTTCTACCTGGCGATCGACGCTGCGCATTCGCACCCGATCGAACGGCCACTGGCCCGGGTCAGCAAAATCAAGCGCCGTGCCGGCGATTACGACCCGGAAGAAGGCAAGAAGTACACCGCCCGTCCGGTGATTGAGCTGGATATCTGCATGGGCACGGCGTTGCGCAGCATCGAAGTGAACCTGACCGACCGAAGTGCGTTCCAATATCCGCTTTTGATTGGCTCCGAAGCGCTGAAACGCTTCGATGCGCTGGTCGATCCAAGCCTTAAATACGCTGCCGGCAAACCCGCCTGCACCATCGCCGCTCATACCGCCGAGTAATTTCCATGCGTTCTCTAACCTTCCACCTGAAAATCCTGATCACCATTCTGGTGCTCCTGGGCGTTTCGGTTACGGCCTATCAGATTTTCGTACTCGGCATCCCGGTGACCGAAGATGCCACCGACGACTTGTGGAACATCGACGCCAAGGTCGAGTTCGTCGCCAGCACCAAGGATCCGGTGAAGATCCAGATGTTCGTGCCACCGTTGAGCCGCGACTACGTCAGCCTCAACGAAAGCTTTATCTCCAATAACTACGGCGTCGCCGTCAACCGCGTCGACGGCAACCGCAAGGTCACCTGGTCGGCACGCCGGGCCAAAGGCAACCAGACGCTTTATTACCGTCTGGTGCTGACCAAGCGCTACACCGCGGAAAAATCCAAGATCAAAGGCCCGACCTTCCGCGACAGCATGGCCATCGAAGGCCCTGAGAAAATCGCCGCCGAGGCCCTGCTCGCGCCGATCCGTCAGCACTCGGCCGACGTCGAAACCTTTATTGGCGAGGCGATCAAACGCGTCAACAACGTCAACGATGACAACGTGAAACTGCTGCTGGCCGGCGATCCGTCGACCCCGCACAAAGCCAAAATCGTCGAGCTGCTGCTGTCCATCGCCCACGTGCCGGTGGAAAAAGTCCACACCATCCGCCTCGTCGCCGACCAGCCGCAAACCCCGGAACTGTGGCTGCGCAGCTTCAACGGCAACGACTGGCTGTACTTCAACCCGGAAACCGGCGAGCAAGGTCTGCCAACCGATCGCCTGCTGTGGTGGACCGGCGATGAAAACCTGATCACCGTCGACGGTGGCAAAAAAGCCAACGTAACCTTTAGCCTGAACAACAGCGAGATGAACGCGATTCGTCTGGCCAAACTGACCGACGAAAACACCGACGCCAATTTCCTCGAGTACTCGCTGTACGGCTTGCCGCTGCAGACCCAGCAGACGTTCATGATCATGGTGATGATCCCGATCGGCGTGCTGGTGATCCTGATCCTGCGCAACCTGATCGGCCTGCAGACCCTCGGCACGTTCACGCCGGTGCTGATCGCCCTCGCCTTCCGCGAAACGCAGTTGGGCTTCGGCATTCTGCTGTTTACCGTGATCACGGCGCTGGGCCTGTCGTTACGTTCGTATCTGGAACACCTGAAGTTGCAAATGCTGCCGCGACTCTCGGTAGTACTGACCTTTGTCGTGGTGCTGATCGCGGCAATCAGTTTGTTCAGCCATAAACTGGGCCTGGAACGCGGCTTGTCGGTGGCGCTGTTCCCGATGGTGATTCTGACCATGACCATCGAACGCCTGTCGATCACCTGGGAAGAACGCGGCGCCAACCATGCGCTGAAAGTCGCGATCGGCACGCTGTTCGCCGCCTCGCTGGCGCACCTGATCATGACCGTGCCTGAGCTGGTGTACTTCGTGTTCACCTTCCCGGCGATCCTGCTGATTCTGGTCGGGTTCATGCTGGCGATGGGTCGTTATCGCGGCTACCGCTTGACCGAACTGGTGCGTTTCAAGGCTTTCCTGAAGAAGGCTGACGCCTGATGTTCGGTTTCTGGAAAACCTGGAAGGCGCTGGAGGCGCGGGGCATCATGGGCATCAATCGGCGTAACGCCGACTACGTGCTCAAGTACAACAAGCGCAGCCTGTACCCGATCGTCGATGACAAGATCATCACCAAGGAACGCGCGATCGAGGCCGGCATTCACGTGCCGGAACTGTATGGCGTGATTTCCACCGAGAAGGAAATCGACAAGCTCGACGAGATCATCGGCGGGCGCAACGACTTCGTGATCAAACCGGCGCAGGGCGCGGGCGGTGACGGCATCATCGTGATTGCCGACCGCTTCGAGGGCCGCTATCGCACGGTGTCGGGCAAGATCCTCGCTCATGAAGAGCTGGAGCATCACATCTCGAGCATCCTCACCGGCCTGTATTCGCTGGGCGGTCACCGCGATCGGGCGCTGATCGAATACCGCGTGACCCCGGATCAGATCTTCAAAAGCATCAGCTACGAAGGCGTGCCGGACATTCGCATCATCGTGTTGATGGGCTATCCGGTGATGGCGATGCTGCGTTTGCCGACCCGGCAGTCCGGCGGCAAGGCCAACCTGCACCAGGGCGCCATCGGTGTCGGTGTGGATCTGGCGACCGGTCTGACATTGCGTGGCACCTGGCTGAACAACATCATCACCAAACACCCCGACACCACCAACGCGGTGGACGGCGTGCAACTGCCCTACTGGGACGGTTTCATGAAACTCGCCGCTGGCTGCTATGAGCTGTGCGGGTTGGGCTATATCGGTGTTGATATGGTGCTGGATCAGGAGAAAGGTCCGCTGATTCTCGAGTTGAATGCGCGGCCTGGGTTGAATATCCAGATCGCCAATGACTGTGGGCTGACGTTGCGTACGCATGCCGTCGAGGCGCGTCTGGAAGAGCTGAAGGCGCGTGGGGTAACGGAGACGGCGGAGGAGCGGGTGGCGTTTACTCAGGAAATGTTTGGGCATATTCCAGCCGTCGAGGGCTGATCCCCCCGATGATCGTTCCCACGCTCTGCGTGGGAATGCATCCCGTGACGCTCCGCGTCACAGTGGACGCAGAGCGTCCATGGCGGCGTTACCACGCAGAGCGTGGGAACGATCATTCACTCAGCCTGCCGCCAATCTGCCAATCCCCGACATCCCTCTAGGAGCAATTCCCGCAGAGGACTACAATCCCCACCCCGCCTCAACGGCCGATCTGCCCCGCCCATGCTGACCTGTTCCGTACACCCGCTGCCCTACCGCGCCAATCCCGCCGACTACTTCGCGGCCATCCGCAACGCCTCCGGCGCCGTGCTGCTCGACAGCGGCCGGCCAAGTGCCGACCGTGGCCGTTATGACTTGCTCAGCGCCTGGCCGCTGGAACAACTGGCGGTACTGCCGGACGAGAGCGGCAATCATTTCCTGCAACGTCTGCGTGACAATCTGAGTCGCTTGGGCGAAGCAGATTTGCCAGCGGGTTTCGAGCTGCCATTCGCGGGCGGCCTGATCGGTTACCTGAGCTATGACTTCGGCCGGCATCTGGAAAACTTGCCGAGCCAGGCGCGTGATGACCTGCAACTGCCTGACGCGCGGTTTGGCCTGTATGCCTGGGCGCTGATCAGCGATCACCAGATGGCCACCAGCCAATTGGTTTTCCACCCGTCCGTGATCGACATCGAGAAACAACGACTGATCGCGCTGTTCACCGAGCCGCAAGCTGAGGCACTGACACCGTTCAAACTGAACGCACCGATGGCCGCCGACCTCTCGGCCGACATTTACCGCCAGGCGTTCGAGCGTATTCAGCACTACATCCAGGCCGGCGACTGCTATCAGGTCAACTTCGCCCAGCGCTTCCGTGCGGCGTGCCAAGGTGATCCGTGGCTGGCTTATTGCGCATTGCGCGAAGCCTGCCCTACGCCGTTTTCCGGTTTCCAGAGTCTGCCCGATGGCGGCGCCGTGTTGAGCCTGTCACCCGAGCGCTTCGTCAAAGTCAGCCAGCGTCTGGTGGAGACACGCCCGATCAAAGGCACCCGCCCGCGTGGCCTGACGCCGGCCGAAGATGCCGCCAACGCCGCCGAACTGCTGGCCAGTCCCAAGGATCGTGCGGAAAATCTGATGATTGTCGACCTGCTGCGCAACGATCTCGGGCGCACCTGCCGCATCGGCTCGGTGCGGGTGCCGGAGCTGTTCAGCCTGGAAAGCTATCCGAACGTGCATCACCTGGTCAGCAGCGTGACCGGTGAACTGGCGGATGATCGCGATGCACTGGATCTGATTGCCGGCAGTTTCCCCGGCGGCTCGATCACCGGCGCACCGAAGATTCGCGCGATGCAGATCATTGATGAGCTGGAACCGACCCGGCGCGGATTGTATTGCGGCTCGTTGCTGTACCTGGACGTGCGCGGCGAGATGGACAGCTCTATCGCGATTCGCAGTCTGTTGGTCAAGGATGGACAGGTGTGTTGCTGGGGCGGTGGCGGGATTGTTGCCGACTCGGACTGGCAGGCTGAGTATCAGGAGTCGATCACCAAAGTCAGAATCCTCCTCGAAACCCTGCAGAACCTCTGATGAATGATCGTTCCCACGCTCCGCGTGGGAATGCAGCCCGGGACGCTCCGCGTCCCAAGCGGACGCAGAGCGTCCATTGAGGCATTCCCACGCAGAGCATGGGAACGATCGTCAGGTGGCTGGGCTTACAGGCTGAGGTCGCGGTTGGAGGCCTTGAGGAATTCCTGCTTCAACTCGGCAAACGTATGCACCGCCGGAAACTGCGGAAACTCGCGAATCACATTCTCCGGCGCATGGAACAGAATCCCCGCGTCCGCCTCGCCCAGCATCGTCGTATCGTTATACGAATCCCCCGCCGCAATCACCCGGTAATACAGACTCTTGAACGCCAGCACTGACTGACGTTTGGGATCTTTCTGACGCAACTGATAGCTGGTCACACGGCCAGTTTCGTCAGTAATCAGACGATGACAAAGCAACGTCGGGAAGCCCAACTGGCGCATCAGCGGCTGCGAGAACTCGTAGAACGTGTCCGACAGAATCACCACCTGAAAGCGCTCGCGCAGCCAGTTGACGAACTCCACCGCGCCGTCCAGCGGCTTCAGCGTGGCGATCACTTCCTGAATGTCCGAGAGCTTCAAGCCGTGCTCATCAAGGATGCGCAGACGTTGTTTCATCAGCACGTCGTAATCGGGAATGTCCCGGGTGGTGGCCTTGAGGGCGTCAATTCCGGTTTTTTCAGCGAAGGCGATCCAGATTTCCGGCACCAACACCCCTTCAAGATCCAGGCAAGCAATTTCCACAAGACACTCCCGTTTGTATTGATTATTTGAGTCGAGCGAGCCCGAACTCTAGCGATTCACCTCCACACACGCAACGCACAGCACGCCCCGAGCCGTGCAGCTTTTTGTTACCATCGGCCCCATATAGAGCGCCCAGCGCCACCGACCTGTAGGAAGCCGCCCTGATGAGTGCAACGTTCGACGTCGTGGAACTCGCCACGACCTATGCCAACAAATCCGCGCAAGACATTCTCAAACTCGCGTTTGCCGAGTTCGGCGATGACCTGTGGATATCTTTCAGCGGCGCCGAGGATGTGGTGCTGGTGGACATGGCCTGGAAGCTCAACAAGAACGTCAAGGTGTTCAGCCTCGACACCGGCCGTCTGCACCCGGAGACCTACCGCTTCATCGATCAGGTGCGCGAGCACTACAAGATCGACATCGAACTGGTGTCGCCGGACTACACGAAACTGGAACCGTTCGTGAAGGAAAAAGGCCTGTTCAGTTTTTACAAGGACGGCCACGGCGAATGCTGCGGCATCCGCAAGATCGAGCCGCTGCGGCGCAAACTGTCCGCCGTCAAAGCCTGGGCCACCGGCCAGCGCCGCGACCAGAGCCCGGGTACTCGCAGTGCCGTGGCAGTGATGGAAATCGACACCGCGTTCTCCACGCCGGAGCGCACGCTGTACAAGTTCAACCCGTTGGCGCAGATGACCAGCGAAGAGATCTGGGGTTACATCCGCATGCTCGAGCTGCCGTACAACAGCCTGCACGAACGCGGCTTCATCAGCATCGGCTGCGAACCGTGCACCCGCCCGGTGCTGCCGAACCAGCATGAGCGCGAGGGGCGTTGGTGGTGGGAAGAAGCGACGCAGAAAGAGTGCGGGCTGCATGCCGGGAATATCATTAGCAAGGCATAAACCCCTGCCGTACTGCTTCCCCTTGTAGGAGTGAGCCTGCTCGCGATAGCCGTGTATCAGCCAAAAAATTTATCGGCTGATACACCGCTATCGCGAGCAGGCTCACTCCTACAATGTTATGCGGAGCCATCGGAAAATGTGTACACACAAATGTCACCATCGGTGCCATTTATGTGCGCACTTTTTTGTTTCCGCGCCCTGAAAAGTTACATCCCGCCTGAAATACCTTCTTACTCGCCTGCCGCCAAATTCCCTCGTCAAAAATAAATACCTGTTCAACCGGTCAATTTTTAACCACTTACTTTCAGGTACTTAGCGCGCCTCGATAACTTTTCGAAATGAGTAGCGCTGCGCATAGATCAGCAACTGGCACAAATCTGGCTTTAGTGCATACATGTTTTGTATACAAAACTGCAAAACATAAACCCACTTTCGATCCGCAAGCCTGAAGCGCCCTATCCCGTACAGGCTGCAGATGCCCCGTAACCAGTGATGGTTTCACTGCCGCGACGAAGATTTGTCGAGCCTGACGGCTTATGCACAGTCATCGCGGCCTTGAACATCAGGAGCCTGCCGGAATGCGTACAAGTCTCTCCAACAACATCGCGCTGAATCTGCCCGCCTCTCCCGTTACCCAACCGTTGCCTCATGACGGACTCACCGAGCCGTTACAACTCAGTCCGCGTCTGCATAACAGTGATCTGGCGCCAACCAAGGCCGAAGGTCGACGCTGGGGCAAATACAGCATCTTCGCCCTGTGGACCAACGATGTGCACAACATCGCCAACTACTCGTTCGCCATTGGGCTTTATGCCTTGGGCCTGGGTGGCTGGCAGATTCTGCTGTCGCTGGGGATTGGCGCGGCGCTGGTGTATTTCTTCATGAACCTGTCCGGCTACATGGGGCAGAAAACCGGTGTGCCGTTTCCGGTGATCAGCCGGATCAGTTTCGGCATCCACGGTGCGCAAATTCCTGCACTGATCCGGGCGGTTATCGCCATTGCCTGGTTCGGTATTCAGACGTATCTGGCGTCGGTGGTGTTCCGGGTTCTGCTCACCGCTGTGCATCCAGGCTTCGCCGAATACGACCACAATTCGATTCTTGGCCTGTCGACGCTGGGCTGGGTGTGCTTCGTGGCGATCTGGTTCGTGCAATTGGCGATTCTTGCCTATGGCATGGAAATGGTGCGCCGTTACGAAGCGTTTGCCGGACCAGTGATTTTGCTGACCGTGGCCGCCCTCGCCGCGTGGATGTACTTCCAGGCCAACGCGACCATCGCCTGGTCGACTCGCGAGCCGCTGACCGGTGGCGAGATGTGGCGCAACATCTTCGCTGGCGGTGCGCTGTGGCTGGCGATCTACGGCACGTTGATTCTCAACTTCTGCGACTTCGCCCGCTCTTCGCCGTGCCGCAAAACCATCAAGGTAGGAAACTTCTGGGGTTTGCCGGTGAATATTCTGGTGTTCGCCGCGATTACTGTCCTGCTCTGCGGTGCGCAATTTCAGATCAATGGCCGGATCATCGAAAGCCCGACCGAGATCATCGCCTCGATTCCCAACACCTTCTTCCTGGTGCTCGGTTGTCTGGCATTCCTGATTGTCACCGTGGCGGTGAACATCATGGCCAACTTCGTCGCCCCGGCCTTCGTGTTGAGTAACCTGGCGCCGAAGTACCTGACTTTCCGCCGCGCCGGCTTGATCAGCGCGACCATCGCGGTGCTGATCCTGCCGTGGAATCTCTACAACAGCCCGCTGGTGATCGTGTACTTCCTGTCCGGCCTCGGCGCCCTGCTCGGCCCGTTGTACGGGGTGATCATGGTCGACTACTGGCTGATCCGCAAAGGCCGGATCAACGTGCCGCAGCTCTACAGCGAAGATCCCAACGGTGCTTATTACTACAGCCGGGGGGTCAATTTCCGCGCAGTGGCGGCGTTTATTCCTGCCGCGTTGATCGCCATCGTCCTGGCACTGGTGCCGGGTTTCCACAGCGTCTCACCATTCTCGTGGCTGATCGGCGCCGGCATCGCCGGAATGCTCTACCTGATCATTGCCAAACGCCAACCGCACTACGCCGACATCAGCGGCGAATCGATCGCTGTCGACAACGTCTGCCATTAACTTCCTCGCGGCCCGGATTTCGGGCCGCAGAACTGCCCGCTATAAGGATTTCCCCATGCGTATTCTCGTGGTCAACGTCAACACCACCGAATCCATTACCGAGGCCATCGCCCGATCGGCGCAGGCTGTCGCGTCACCCGGTACCGAAATCGTCGGTTTGACGCCGTACTTCGGCGCCGACTCGATTGAAGGCAACTTCGAAAGCTATTTGGCCGCTATCGCGGTGATGGATCGGGTGATGTCCTACGATCAGCCGTTCGATGCAGTGATCCAGGCCGGTTACGGCGAGCACGGCCGTGAAGGCTTGCAGGAATTGCTCAACGTGCCAGTGGTGGACATCACTGATGCAGCGGCGAGTACGGCGATGTTTTTGGGGCATGCGTATTCGGTGGTGACCACGCTGGATCGCACCGTGCCGCTGATTGAGGATCGGCTGAAACTGTCCGGTCTGTGGGATCGCTGCGCTTCGGTACGGGCCAGTGGTTTGGCGGTGCTGGAACTGGAACACGAGCCGCAGCGTGCCTTGGAAGCCATCGTGCATCAGGCTGAACTGGCGGTGACGCAGGATAAAGCCGAGGTGATTTGCCTGGGTTGCGGCGGCATGGCCGGGCTCGATGAGCAGATTCGTCGACGCACCGGGGT
Source organism: Pseudomonas sp. AIG (assembly GCF_977020205.1). Classification (NCBI taxonomy): domain Bacteria; kingdom Pseudomonadati; phylum Pseudomonadota; class Gammaproteobacteria; order Pseudomonadales; family Pseudomonadaceae; genus Pseudomonas; species Pseudomonas sp. AIG. Next base: position 94,112 of record NZ_CDROCK010000021.1, read on the forward strand.
GCCGGTGGTGGATGGGGTGACGGCGGCGGTGACGATTGCTGAATCGCTGGTGCGGTTGCGCTTGTCGACGTCGAAAGTGCGGACGTATGCGACACCGCGGCCGAAGAACATCATTGGCTGGCCGGGGCGGTTTGCCCGCTGAGGTTATCAGCGAAAACCGAGTCGACCCATTCGCGAGCAGGCTCGCTCCCACAGGGGAAACGCATTCCAATGTAGGAGTGAGCCTGCTCGCGATGGCCGCACCTCGGTCAGATGCCTTACTCAAACAGCACTAAACCGCCGCGCCAACCCCCGCTCCACAAACTGCTCAATCAAAAAATCCACAAACGCCCGCGTCTTGCCCGGCAACAATTTATGCTCGGCGTAGTAAATCGAAATGTTGCCATCATCGACAAACCAGTCCGGCAACACCCGCTGCAACGTCCCCGCCTCCAGATACCCCACCGCAAACGGCATGCTCACCAGGGCGATTCCCAAGCCCTGCGCCGCCGTCCTGCAAGCGGCCTCAGAATCGCTCATGGTCATCCGCGTCCTGAGCGTCAATGGCCGACAGTTCTGCGGATTACGCCCGGTCAACTGCCAGGAACGCACACGCCCGGTTTGCGGTGAGCGGATCAGAATCCCGTCGTGATGGCGGAGGTCATCTGGTTCGATGATCTGGGGATTGGCCTGTAAATAGTCGGCGGACGCGACCAATATCCGGTGCGCGGGGCTCAACTTGCGTGCGATCACGCCTTGCGGCAGTTCGAAACCGCCACCGATGGCCGCATCAAAGCCCTGCCCGATCAGATCGACCTGTCGGTTATCGAAATGCCAGTCCGGATTGATCGCCGGGTATCGCTGCAGAAACTCACCGAGCATCGGCACGATATGCAGACAGCCAAACGCGGCGCCCATGCTGACTTTCAGCGTCCCCGCCGGCAGCCCTTCGACACTGGACAGATTGGCCACGGCATTTTGAATGGTGGTCAAACTGCCACTCACCTGATCCAGGAAAAGTTGCCCGGCCTCGGTCAGCGTCAGGCTGCGTGTACTACGCTGGAACAGCCGCACGCCGAGCCGCACCTCGAGTTTGGCCACGCTCTTGCCGACAGCTGCCGGGGTCAGACTCAAGCGCCGTGCCGCTTCGGCAAAGCTGCCGACCTCGGCACTGCGTACAAAGCATTCAATGCTGCTGAAGGTTTCCATGATCGCCACTATAAACTTCTGGTTTACACAGACTATAGCAACCATGGTCTACACAGTTGTCGATAGCACGCCGATACTCGCCACCAATACCAAGGCATTCCCGCCTTGAACACTCTGGAGATCGAACATGACCACTCAACACCTCGGCGGCAAAGTCGCTCTGATTCAAGGCGGTTCCCGTGGCATCGGCGCTGCCATCGTCAAACGTCTGGCCGCTGAAGGCGCTGCAGTAGCCTTCACTTACGTCAGCTCCACCGCCAAAGCCGAAGAGTTGCAGAACAGCATCACCGCCAACGGCGGCAAAGCCCTGGCAATCAAGGCCGACAGCGCCGATGCCGCCGCTATTCGCCACGCCGTCAGCGCCACCGTCGAAGCCTTTGGCCGCCTCGATATTCTGGTCAACAACGCTGGCGTACTGGCCGTCGCCCCACTTGAAGATTTCACTCTGGAAGATTTCGACCAGACTCTGGCGATCAACGTGCGCAGCGTGTTCATCGCCTCGCAGGAAGCCGCCAAGCACATGGGCGAAGGTTCGCGCATCATCAACATCGGCAGCACCAACGCTGACCGTATGCCCTTCGCCGGTGGCGGCGTGTATGCGATGAGCAAGTCGGCGCTGGTCGGTTTGACCAAAGGCCTGGCCCGCGATCTCGGCCCTCGCGGCATCACCGTCAACAACGTGCAACCTGGCCCGGTCGACACCGACATGAACCCGGCGCACGGTGACTTCGCCGAAAGCCTGATCCCGCTGATGGCGGTGGGTCGTTACGGTAAAGCCGAAGAAATCGCCAGTTTCGTCGCCTACCTGGCAGGCCCGGAAGCCGGTTACATCACCGGTGCCAGTCTGACCATCGACGGTGGTTTCGGCGCCTGATATCCCGCGTCGTCTGAACGAAAAACGCCGCCCCTCTTTTCACAGAGGGGCGGCGTTTTTTTTGTCTCAGGGGTTCAGGCCCATTCCAGCGCCGGCAAACCACAGGCACTCGGGGTGAACGCTTTCAGCGTGCGAAGAATCCCGTCAGCGTGTGCGTACTTTTCATCGGCCATGGCGGCATCGGGGATGGCGATCGCGGTCATGCCGGCGGCTTTCGCTGCGGTCACACCGAACGGAGAATCCTCGAACACCAGGCAATCCTCAGGTGCCACGCCCAGGCGCCGGGCAGCGGTGAGGAAAATATCCGGCGCCGGTTTCGCCGCGCCGACTTCCGGATCGTCCGCTGTAACGATGAAATCGAACAGCGCAAACCAGTCACGGTGCAGCGTGGTTTTCTGGCCGAACGATTGCCGCGACGAACTGGTGCCCACAGCGATCGGAATATTGTGCGCCTTGAGGTGGCGGATCAACTCTTCGGCACCCGGCATCGCTTGCGCGGTGGGGAAACGCTCACGCATCAGTGGTTCGCGGATGACCAGAAACTCTTCGGCGGTGATCGGCAGATCCAGCGCCTGCACCACATAGTTCGCCAGATCATTAGCCCCCCGACCAATGATGTTCTGCTTGATACTCCAGTCGAAGGTGCGCCCGTATCGCTGGGCAATCAGCGAGGTGACTTCGGTGTAAATGCCCTCGGTGTCCAGCAGCAAACCGTCCATATCGAAAATCACGGCCTTGATCGGGCCGAACGCCTTCAGCGGTGCATTCATCATCGGATCCGTTAACAAAGACATCCCGGGCGGCACAGTTGGCGCCACTACGCGGATCTGATTAAAGGGTTCAGCAGCATAACGAGCGCGACGGACATTGAGCAACGGCAATGTCCATTGCAGCGATGAACGACTCGCAACAATTCAGCGAAACATCCTACAGGTATTGCCTACTCGCCCGACTTCTTTCCTGATTGATCCCCCGCAAAGTCCCCGCACCTTTTTGATGTGCGCGAGAACTGCGAATGCTTCCAACCGATCGGCTGCTGGCCCTGAACAACAGCATCGGCCTGCTCGTTGTTGCTGCCTTGAATCCCGATGAGCCGGACTTCGAACACCTGATCGGCGAGTTCCGCCTGTGCCTGAACCACTACGACGCCTGGGCCGAGCAGTTCTGGACAGGCACTGCGCTGGATGTCGAGCAGGTGTTCACTGTCGGTAACGACGTGCGCCTCAGCGCGCCGATCAAGTCGCGCCAGCCGCTCAGTTCTTCGGTGGTCAGGTGCTCGGCCAGCGGGTCGCTGACGCTGGTGCATATGTTCGAGGCCGCGCGGTTCGTGCCGATCGGCAACACCCCGGTGACCCTCGAGCCGGTGCTTGCCGATGTCGGCGGCGTACTGACTTTCGGCGAACCACGGCACCACACCATCGGCCCCAGCGGCATTCTGCAGGTGACCGATTGCGATCGGGGCCAGCGTTATCGCATCACCTTCTTTCCCGATGTGTCCACCGACCATGTGCGTGCTCTGTATGCCTCTTATGAGGGTGTCATTGCAGGCCTGGAAGGCTGGCTGCGCGCTGAGTGGGCAGGGTTTCAACCACAGTGGACGGAGTTTTCCAGCGCCGGGTTTCTTCAGCGTTACGGTCAGTTGCAACAGGCCGACTGGCGCGGGTTCGAGAAAGCCCTGAACGGCGTTTGGGATGACATCAAACAGGTATTCGCCCTCCTCGCCGACTTGCAGGCCAACAGCGAAAAATTGCTGGAGTACCTCAGCGAGGCCGAGCTGGAGGCGTTATTGAATGCCTCCAGCGACGCCATTGCCAACGGTCTGCTGATCCTCAGTGACGAACCTCTTCTGTTTATTCATCTGGCCGCGTTCACCAGTTGGCTGAAGATGCTGCCGCCGCAGTATCTGGCCGAAGTGGTGGCCGAGGTTCGGGTCGAACTGCTGATCAGTTTTCTGCTGATGGGCTTGTCGGGTGGCGCCGGCGTGCCGGTGCGCTTGAGCAGCAAAGTGCTGGCGAAGATCAAGTCGCCTCGCGCTCGGGAATGGCTGGCGGCCTCTGCGTTGCGCTTGGCCGAACTGACGTCCTCGGCGGATTTGACGCGGCATGCCAGCGTTTTGAAGCCGCTGATGCTCAATGTGCGTGACGTTGAGTTGAAACCGACACCGTCGATACCGCTGAACATTCGTCAGTCCGATTCGCTGGTGTTGACCGTGCCGAATCCGGCGCCTGTTGTGCGGGACAAGTCTGGCGGTTCGAGCCGGTTGGAACGGCATGAGCCTCACGACGACTCGCCGGATCAGGCGAAAAACCCCAACGGCGACAGCGCCGATTGCGTGCCCTTTACCTGCACCAATGGTTGTCCGGTGTCGATGGTCACCGGTGAAGAACTGCTGACCCTGACTGATGCCGTGCTCGATGGCGTATTGCCGTTTGAGTTCACGCGGTTGTATCGCTCGAGCGCCGTCGAAGTCGATGTTGGGCTGGGCTTTGGCTGGAGCCATTCGCTGGCGCATCGGCTGGAGTTTTTCGCTGATGAGGTTGTTTGGGTCGATCACGAAAACCGGCGTACGCGGTTTCCGTTGCCGAGCGTTGAACGACCGGCGATTCACAACAGCCTGTCGCGGGCGGCAATTTTTCTGGGTGATGAACCGGAGGAACTGATCCTCGCGCTGGCCGGGGAAACGGCGCGGTTCTATCACTTTCGCGCAGGACGGCTGACGGCGATCAGCGATGCCTATGGCAATCGTCTGACGGTGCAGCGCGATCGGTCTGACCGGGTGCAGCGCCTGGACAACGGCGCCGGGCGCTCGCTGCTGTTGCGCTATGACCGTGCGCAGTTGCTGGGTGTGGATTACCAGGTGTTTCGCGAGGGCGTCTGGAGCACTGAACAGGCGCTGGTCAGTTACCGCTACGACGCCTATCAGCATCTGGTCGAAGCCAGCAACGCCGTCGGTGACAGCGAGCGTTACGACTACGACGACGCTCACGTGATTCTGCAGCGGCAACTGGCTGGCGGCGCGAGTTTGTTCTGGGAGTGGGAGCGGTCGGGGAAAGCGGCCCGTTGCGTGCGCCACTGGGCGTCGTTCTCGCAGATGAACACGCGCTACGTCTGGAACGACGACGGCAGCGTCGCGGTGCATTACGTCGATGGCACCGAAGAGACGTACGTCCACGACGAGCGTGCGCGGCTGGTGCGCAAAGTCTCGGCGGATGGTGGCGAGCAGCTCAAGGCCTATGACTCTTCGGGGCGCTTGATCGCCGAGCAGGATGCCTTGGGCGCGGTCACCGAATACCGCTACGACGAGGTCGGACGGCTGATCGCGCTGATTCCGCCGGATGAGGCGCCCACGTCCTACGAGTATCGCAACGGTTTCCTGTTTCGGCGTTCGCGCGGCGAGGCGGTGTGGATCTACCGGCGCAATGCCGAGGGCGATGTCACCGAAGCGGTCGATCCCGATGGCCAGGTCACCCATTACTACTACGACACCCGGGGTCAGTTGCTGTCGATCCGCTACCCGGACAGCAGCCGGCATCGGCTGGTCTGGAATGCCCTCGGCCAGTTGACCGAAGAAACGCTGCCCGACGGTGGCGTGCGGCGTTTTTCCTACGATGCACTGGGGCGGCGGACCACCACCGCCGACGAACACGGTGCGGTCACCCGTCAGCATTGGGACGCCGTCGGCCGACTGATTCAGACGACGTTTCCTACCGGCAGTACTCGCGCCTACAGCTACGGCGCCTACGGCCAGGTCACTGCCGAGCGCGATGAACTCGGGCGCATCACCCGTTATGAATACGACGACGATCTGCACTTGGTCTCGCGGCGGATCAACCCCGACGGCACGCGGGTGCAGTACCGCTACGACCATGCGCAGTTATTGCTCACCGAGATCGAAAACGAGTCCGGGGAAAAGTACCGGTTGGATTACACGCCGACCGGACTGATTCGTCAGGAAAGCGGTTTTGATGGCCGGCGCACGGCGTATGCCTATGACCTCAACGGCCATCTGCTGGAGAAGACCGAGTTCGGCGATGACGGCTCTTGTTTGCTCACTGCGTATGAGCGCGATGCGGCCGGACGTCTTCTGGCCAAAACCCTGCCCGACGGCCTCAAGGTTTTTTATCAATACGACCGCCTCGGCCGACTGATCAGTGTCGACGACGGTCAGCAACACCCGCTGGCCTTCGAATACGACCGTCAGGACCGGCTGATCACCGAGCATCAGGGCTGGGGCACGCTGCGTTACCGCTACGACGCCTGCGGCCAGCTCAAGCGCTTGCGTCTGCCGGACAACAGCGTGCTCGACTACCGCCACGCCAAGGGCGGCGCACT
>NZ_CDROCK010000022.1:0-94660 GCF_977020205.1 Pseudomonas sp. AIG
GTCGACTGACGAACGCCGGCACCATCGAAGCGGGCGTCAACGCCGACGGCAGCCGTAATGCCAGCGGCGATCTGAGCCTGACCGCTCAGCATCTGGACAACACCGGCAAGAGCTTGCTCGCCAGCCGCAATCTGACGGTCAACGCCGCCACCCTGAACAACCAGAACGGTTTGCTCAGTGCAAAAAACATCGCCCTCACCGGCGGGGCTCTGGACAACCGCAGCGGTCAGATTCTTGGCGATCTCGGGTTGAATATTGATCTGAGCGCAGCGCTGGACAACCGTGATGGCGTGCTCGGTTCCGGGCGGGCGGTAGACCTCAAAGCCGCCAGTGTCGATAACCGCGATGCGGGCTCGGTGGTCAGCGATGGTGGTCTGACGCTGCGCGTCAGTGGCTTGCTAGACAATCGCAACAAGGGCGAGATCACCGCCAAAGGCGCGACGACCCTGACCGGCCAAAGGCTGGACAACAGCGGTGGCAATTTCAGCAGTCTCAATGGCTTGGTGATTACGCTTGATGATGCGCTGACCAATGCTGGCGGCGTCATCAGCAGTGAAGGTACGCTGACCCTCAACGCCGGGCGTATCGATAACAGCGCCGGCAACCTGAGCAGTGCCGGCAAGCTCACGATCACCAGCTCGGGAGCATTGCTGAATCGGGCAGGTTCGATCAGCACCGATAGCCTATTGGCCGTCAATAGTGCAAGCCTGGACAACAGTCAAAAAGGCCTGATCATCAGTAAACAAAACAGCCGGATTGATACTGGCCTGTTCAACAACAGCAATGGTCAACTCCTCGGACAACAAGGCTTGACGCTACGCATGGCGCAAGCATTGAACAACGTCAAAGGTGTGATTTCCGGCGCCTCTGTGGACAGCCACAGCGCCAGTCTCGATAACCACGAAGGCCTGATCAGCAGTCGCGGCGTGTTGCTGTTGACCACCGACAAGACGTTGGACAATCAGTCGGGCACGGTGATTGCCGACGGTCAGCTCTCGCTTACGGCTGGTGTTCTGGACAACCGTGGCGGCAACGTCGCCGGCAAATCGGACGTCAGCGTGCTGGCAGAGAACGCCGACAACCAGAACGGTAAGTTGATCGCCACCGGTGTGCTCAAACTCAACGCCGGTCAACTTGATAATCGTCAAAACGGTCTGTTGGGTTCAACCAAAGCCATGACCCTGACCGTGGGTGAAATGGATAACCGTGGCGGCGAAATCAGCACCAACAGCGATCTGCTGCTCACCGGTAAAAAACTCGACAACAGCGATGGCGGCAAGCTGTTCTCCGGCAAGGCGCTGAAGCTGACCATCGATGAAGTGCTCAACCGCAACAAAGGCCTGATCGATGCGGGCACGCTCTTGACTGTGCAAGCGCGCACTCTGGCCAACAACGGCGGTGAATTGCGCAGTCAGCAAACCATGCACCTGACCGCCGACGACGCCTTCGATAACACTCAGGGCAAGGTCAGCAGTGAATCGACGTTGACGGTCGACACCGCACAGATGAACAACGTCCAGGGCAGTCTTTCCAGTGCCGCCGATTTGAAGCTTGTCAGCCGTGGTGGCATCGAGAACCAGGGCGGCAAGGTTGTTACTGATGGTGCACTCGTCATTGAAAGCGGCAGCCTCGACAACCGTCAGCAGGGCACGCTCAGCGGTAAAGGTGCAGTCACCGTTACCACCGGCGCATTCGATAACAGCAACGGCCTGCTCAGCAGTGCCGACACCCTGAACCTCATCGGCGCTCAGGTCACCAATGCCGGTAACGGCATTATCGGTAGTCAAGGCGCTCTGACAGCTTCGGTCACAGGGCTCGACCAACAGGGCGGCAAGCTGTTCAGCAACACGCGTCTTAGCCTGGATTTGAATCACGGTCAGTTGAACAACGGCGGTTTGATCAACGCCCCCGGCGCGCTGCTGCTCAAACAACTCAACGGCGTCAACAACCAGGGCGGGACGATTTCCAGCGCGGAAGCCTTCACGCTGACCGCGCAAAGTCTGGATAACGGCAACGGCAATCTTTTGAGCAATCAGGGCCTGACTCTGCGCATTGCCGCAGCACTGGATAACGTCAAGGGCATGATCGGCGCCGCTTCCATTGATGTCCGCGCGGGAAGCGTGAACAACGGCGGTGGTGGCCTGATCAGTCGTGGCGATCTGGACATCACCGTCGACGGCCAACTGCGTAACGACGCCAGAGGGTTGATCAGCGCTGCACAAACGCTGCACATCGACAGTGCCGAGCTCAATAACCGTGACAGTGGTTTGATCAACAGCAAAGGCAACCTGACGCTGAAGGCGACTGGTCTTGACTCCAGCAACGATGGTGAAGTCTCCGCCAACGGTGACGTTGACCTGACACTGACCTCGTTGACCCAGAACGGTGGGCGACTGCTGAGTGACAAATCGCTCACCGTGGATCTGGCCAACGGCGACCTCGACAACCAGAACGGTCTGCTCACCGCCAAAGGCCCGCTGACCCTCAAGCATCTGCGCGATCTGAAGAACCAGAACGGCGAAGTCTCCAGCAACCTCGGTTTTGACTTGATCGGCCGAGCCATAAATAACAGCGCCGGCAAAATCATCAGCGGTGAAAAACTGTTGGTGCGCGGCACGGATTTGATCAACCAGAAAGGTCTGCTGTCCGGCTGGCAAGCGCTGGCGGTGAACGGCAACAGCCTCGACAACCGCGACGGCGGTACGCTGTCGAGCAAATACGCCGATGTCAGCGTTGATCTCAGCGGCAAGCTGCTCAACGGCGGCGCGGGCGCGGTGGTCGCGCAGGGCAATCTGAGCATCAACGCCGGCAGTCTCGATAACAGCGACAAGGGCAACCTCAGCAGTGGAGCAGGGCAGACCCTGACGCTGGCCGGTGCGCTTGATAACAATCAGGGCGGCCTGATTGCCAGCGGTGCGGCGCTGGATATCGTCAGCACCGCGTTCAGCAATATCGGCGGCGCTATCAATGCGCAGCAGATCATCAATGCCACGGCTTCAAGCCTCGACAACAGCGGCGGACAGATCGCCAGCAACGATGCGATCACCCTCAACCTGAGCGGTGAGCTGAACAACAACGCCGGTAAACTCGCGGCTGCCGGCCCGCTGCTGATCAAGGGCGTGACCGATCTGCACAACCAGAACGGTCAGCTCGCCAGCCAGAAAAATCTGGACCTGCGCACCGGTTCGCTGGACAACAGCAACAAGGGCACCGTCGCCGCCAATGACCAGTTGCTGATCACCGCCACGGGCGCCGTCAGCAACCAGGCCGATGGCCTGATCTACAGCAAGAATGCCGATGCGCAACTGAAAGCGGCCCGCCTGCTCAACGGCAAAGGCTCGATCCAGAGCGACAGCGGTCTGACCCTGGAGATCAGCGGCGACTTCGACAATCAGAGCGGCAAAGTCATTGCCCAGAACGGCGATGTGCTGATCACAGCGGCCAACATCGATAACCGTGGCGGCACGCTCTCGAGCATCAAAGGTGCCTTGGAGGCGCGCACGGTTGGCGTCCTGCGCAATGGTTTCGACCTGAACAACAACCGTCAGGGTGGCATCATTCAGGCGCAGAGCCTGACGCTGTCGGCATTGGCTGGCCTGAACAACAACGGCGGGCGGATCTCGGCGCAAGCGGCAGACAGCAGCATCACCACGGCAGCGCTGACTAATGACAGTGGCGTGCTTTATGCGAAAAAGCTGTTGGGCGTTACCGGCGCAAGCCTCGATAACAGCGGAGGCCAGATTGCCGCCGAGCGCATCGATTTCAGCCTCAGTGGTGCGCTAAGCAATGGCGCGGGCGTCATTGAAAGCGACACACAACTGAGCGTCAAAGCGGGAACGCTCGATAACCAGAACGGGCGCCTGCGCTCGCTGGGCGTCACCGGCAAAACCGCATTTCAGATTGCAGGTTTGCTCGACAACCGCAATGGCGTACTGGAAACCGCTAACACTGACCTGACCCTGGCGGTCGGCAGCTTCCTCAATACCGGCGGGCAGCTCAACCACGTTGGTCGCGGCAAGTTCGATATCTCCACGGCCAATGTGCTGGGCGCGGGTGGCAGCATCGTCACCGGCGGCCTGCTGGAACTCAATGCCGATAGCTGGAACAACACCAGCGCGATTCAGGCCGGTCGCCTGAACGTGAACGTGCGCGAATTCAGCCAGAGCGCCAGCGGCAAACTGCTGGCTTCGGAGTCTTTGCAGGCCCGGGGCGGCAACTGGACCAACAACGGACTGATCGCCAGTGACGGCATTATCGACATGCAGTTGTCGGGCAGTTATGGCGGCAGCGGCCGCTTGACCAGCCTGCTTGGCAGCGAACTGACCGTTGCACAGATGAACATAGGTGGCGGTGGCAGTCTTGCCGCAGGCGCGACCTCGACTCTCCGTGTCGGCGGGCAACTGATCAACTCGGGGCGCATCACCTCCAGCGAAGACCTGACCGTCAACGCTGGCATCGTTGCCAACTACGGGAGTCTGGGTGCGGCGCAGAACCTGTCCATCAACACGTCTTCATTGCTCAACGATCGCGGGCTGATTTTCAGCGGCAATGACATGACGCTCAGCGTCGGCAATCTCACTAACCAGAACGGTGATTTCTACGGGCTGGGAAACGTGACCATAAAGGGTTACGGCACCGCGCAAGCTAGCCAGGTGTTGAACCTGTCAGGTTCGATGGAGAGCGGCAAAACCTTCAAGATCGACGCTGCCAACTTCGCCAACCGCACGTCAGGTGACGACGGTACCCAAAACTTTGCCCTGAATCGCAAGCTGGTTTCCGGGTTTATCGCCGTTCAGTGTGGCGATTGTTCGGGCGGCACTTACGACGTCAATCTCATTGCTCGTGAAGTCTTCGAGGGTGGTCAGGACAACGACACCACGGCCTCTTCCTTGCTGACTGCCGGTGGCGATTTCGTCTTCAACGGCGGTGAGTTCCTCAACAGCAAAAGTACGCTCAGCGCTTCCGGCAACATCACCATCAATGCCAATAACCTGAGGAACGTTGGCGCGGTCAGCGGCAGCATCGAGCGCACCCGTACCTACCGTACTGGCGCAATTGATTCTGGCTCTTTCAATGTCTTCATGCCTGAGGTGATTGGCTACAACCAGCGCAATAACCCGGACTTTCCGAACGTCTATTACATCGACGGCAGCGGGAATTTTGCCCGAGGTGTCGTTTCATCGGCGAAAGGGCGAGAGCCTGGCCATGATGGCGGCACGACCTATGTCGTCGAAATCAAGGATACGGTAACCAACAAGTCCGTCTCCTCCTTGACCCTGTCCGGATATTCATGGGGAAACACCAGTCCTCAATCCCAATACGACCCCAACAACCTCGTGGAAATGCCCACCAGATTGCAGGGGTTCACGCTGACCGATGATAAAGAGCGTCCCTTGGACGGCGCGAACACTGTTGCCGGTCGCAATGCGGTTATCCAGGCAGGCGGCAAAGTCGCGATCACGGCCACTCGGACCATTGAAAACGCCGTTATCCATGAGGACTACGGCTCAACTGGCGGAACCAACAAAGTTGCCGACACCAAAGTCGGCAGCAGTGGCACCACGGTTATCCGTATCAATAGCCAGCTGCCACCAGACCTCGCGCAGCAGCAAGTCAATCCGCTGAGTTTGCCGGGCTTCTCCCTGCCCAACGGTGAAAACGGCCTGTTTCGTTTGAGCGGGCAGGGCAGCAGCACCGCGTCGTCCGGCAACGGCCCAGCGCCGACCTGGACTGTCGGCAGTGGCGCGATCAGTGCTCAGGACCATGTGGCCGTCGCGACCACTGGCGGCCCGCGCAATCTGTTTATTGACGCGCCGGCTCAGGTCTCCGACAGCACCCGCGCAGTCGATACATTCCGTCGCACGCCGAGCGTTGGCAGCGACGCCAAAGACTCGATCGACAACCGCCCGGTGACCCGCGTCACCGGCCTGCCGGACACCAAGGCACCGTCCAACGCGCACAAATACCTGATCGAAACCAACCCGGTACTCACCGACCTCAAGTCGTTCATGAGCTCCGACTACCTACTGGAAAAACTCGGCTATGACCCCGACCAGAGCGCCAAGCGCCTAGGCGATGGTCTCTACGAGCAGCGCCTGATTCAGCAAGCCGTCACTGCGCGCACCGGTCAGGCCTTCCTCGACGGCCAGACCTCTAACGAGGGCATGTTCAAGTACCTGATGAACAACGCCATCGCCAGCAAAGACGCGCTCAATCTATCGGTCGGCGTCGGCCTCACGTCGCAGCAAGTCGCGGCACTGACCCACGACATCGTCTGGCTCGAAGAGCACGAAGTGAATGGCGAAAAGGTGCTGGTGCCGGTGGTGTATCTGGCGCAGGCCAATGGCCGCCTGGGTCCAACCGGGGCGTTGATTGCCGGTAGTGATGTGACGTTGATTGCGGGTGAAAACCTCGATAACGTCGGTACGTTGAAGGCCACGAATAATCTGTTGGCGACGGCGGGTAAGGATCTGGTCAGCAGCGGGTTGATTGAGGCAGGTAATCGTCTGGATCTATTGGCGACCAATGACATCGTCAACAAGTCTGGAGGGATTATTACAGGTCGCGATGTCAGCCTGACCACCCTCAAAGGGGACGTGCTTAACACCCGGACGATAACGACTTCTGCCAATGCCACCCGATTTGGCATTCAGATGCATGACTATGCCGATAACGCTGCAAGAATCGAAGCCTCGAATAACCTTACTGTTAAAGCTGCTCAGGACATCAACATTCTTGGTGGTGTCATGCAAAGTGGTCGCGACATGGTGCTGAATGCCGCTCGTGACTTGAATATATCCTCGGTGCAAGTATCCAATAGTGTTTACCAGGACGCGAAGCACAACAGCAGCGATGTGACCCAATTGGGCGCTGAAATTGATGCTGGAGGCGATTTCAAAGCTGATGCCAAACGCGATATCAATGTCATTGCCAGTCAAATCGATGCCAAACGTGATGTGACGATGAAGGCAGTCGGCGATATCGTCATCACGTCGGCTGCGGATGAAGAACACTCACTGTCCAAAAACAAAAAAGTCACCCGTCAGGAAGATCATGTCAGCCAGGTCATGTCCGGGGTTTCGGCAGGTGGCGACGTCAAGCTGGACGCAGGCAATGACCTCAGCGTGATCTCCAGTCGGGTTACCGCAGGTGACGAAGCCTATTTGGCGGCAGGCGACAAACTCGAAATACTTGCATTGCAAGACTCTGACTATTCGCTCTATGACAAGAAGAAAAAGGGTAGTTTCGGCAAGCTTCAAACCAAACGTGACGAAGTGACCAAGAATACTCATATTGGCAGCGAAATCTCGGCTGGAGGTGACCTGACCCTGAAAAGTAAGGGCGACCAGCTGTATCAAGTGGCGGAACTTGAAAGTGGCAAGAACATCATTCTGGACAGCGGTGGCTCCATTACATTTGAAGGTGTGAAAGACCTGCATCAGGAAAGCCACGAGAAAACCAACAATAACGCGGCATGGGTGTCATCGAAAGGTAAGGGTAATACCGATGAAACGCTGCGTCAGACCCATATGACGGCAGGCGGGATAATCACGATCAAAGCAGTTGAAGGACTGAAGATCGATATCAAGGACGTCAACCAGCAATCCGTTAGTCAAACCATCGACACAATGGTCAAGGCTGATCCGCAACTGGCCTGGTTGAAAGATGCTGAAGCACGGGGTGACGTCGACTGGCGGCTGGTCAAAGAAATTCACGAGTCGTTCAAATACGACAATTCAGGTCTCGGTCCGGCTTCGCAAATGATCATCGCGATCGTCATGGCCGCAGTGGTTGGACCGGCGGTTCTCGGTGCCTTGAGCGGAACAGTTGGAACGGCTTGGGCAGCTGGTATTGCTGCCGTTGCTTCCGGTGCGGCAACAAATGCGTCGGTCAGCTTTATCAATAATGGTGGCAATCTTGGAGCGGTATTTGCTGACGTTACTTCCTCCGACGCTCTGCAGGGATACGTTATTTCCGGTCTCACCGCAGGGTTGACCTCTGCCTATTTGAATGACCTGACAGGCATAAAAGTCGATCCAGTTACCAACAAAGTGATATCACCGCCATTGACCACTTGGACGGGTGTGGGGCAATTCGCTGGAAGTCAAGTATTGCAGGGCGGTACGTCTGCACTGATAACCAAGGCTCTGGGTGGCAATGCAAATGTCAGCGATGTACTGAAAACTGCGTTGTTCAATACATTGGCGGCAGTCAGTTTCAATCTTGTAGGTGATCTCACCAAAGATGTCATCGATGACGGATCTGCGACAAAGGTTGTCATTCACGCAATGGTAGGAGGGCTCCTTGCCGAGGCGACCGGAGGTGATTTTGCGACGGGTGCGCTTGCCGCCGGTGCAAACGAAGCATTGATTGGTTACCTGGATAATCTGGTTAAAGGCGATCCGAATCTCCTGACGATGAGTTCTCAAATCATTGGAGTTCTGGCCGGCTCGGTTCAAGAGAATGTCACTGCAAACACATTGGCGAATGCCGCCTGGGTCACAAAGTTTGCTACGCAGTTCAACCGTCAATTACACAAGGAAGACAAGGACCTTGCTGCCCAATTGGCCGCGCGTAGTGGTGGCAAATACACGGTTGAGCAGATTGAAGCACAACTGAGATTGTCCTCTGTCAATGGCACTAATATCACGGCCGCAACAGACATAGTCGTGCCAAGCGGCGGGATCTACGATACCGGTGGCAATTGGATTGATTTGGGCAATGGCATGTATTTGCAGAACTTTGCACCTGCTGATAGAGACATTATTGCCTTTATCAAAGAAAGTACTGGTGCGTACTCATGGGCACTATCGGCCGAGACAGGATTCGGCTCTTTGAATGACAAGCATGATTGGTCGAAGACACCGAGCGGACCGGGTAAACGAGACGCTTTGACTGGCTATCCTCTGGACGAAGACGGTGGCTACAGAGTGCCGATAGCTATCGACGGAAAGCTCTATACTCCGAAATTTCAGTCGTGTGCTACTGCAGAATGCATTGCGTCCGGAGCGAACATTGATTTAAGCGATATCAATACGCTCAAATGGATCCGGGCAGCGAATGTGAAGATGGCCAGCGATGTCTCGGACCTTACCTCGCTCCTGGCGATTTTTACCCCTGCAGGTATCTCGGTGACCATGTCAAATACATCAATGGCAGCTTCACTACTTGCGGGCTATCTCAATGACGAAACAGTCACCGCTGTGACAAGTACTGTGTTAAGTATCGGATTTGAACGTTACGCGAGATCGAAAGGCGTGGATGAAATCACGGCAGGCAGAATATCAAACGCTTTGGGGCTGGCAAAAGTTTGGGATAAATTGGCAAAGGGGGAGTTTTAATGCCCGGGCGTATGAGTTTTTTGGTGGGGCTTTTATTCAAATATCCCAACTGTGTAGGTCTGATTTTGTTGGGTGCCAGTTTTGCTAACGCGGTGCTGAGATTTGATGGAAGCTTCAAGCGTTTTTTTACAATGGTCGTTGTTCAGATTTTGTTTGGTCAGGGCGTATGGAACTACTTGTGCGGCCGTCGAATTGCCATAGGTCCCAGTAGTTTGGGGAAGAGTTCAAATCCGGAGTGGCGTGCGCTGTTGGCGTCATTTGCATTCGGCCTTTATATGATCGTGTTTTTTTTGGGGTTTTAAGCAATGTGCTTTTGAAGAGGTAAATGGGCTGTCCCCGTTTATCTCCCGGAAATTGCAGGGAACAAATGAGGACAGACCACGTTTAGAAAGCACTCCGAAAACATGGTCTGTCCCCGTTTTACCCCAGACTGCAGGGGGCGGCGGCTCTCTGACAGGTAGCGTGATAAAGGGGGAGGATTCGATCCCTCCAGTAGTAGGATCAGTTGCCGGCACAACTCTCGGTTTTCTAAGGGGGACCCGTGATCTCGAATATGTTGAAACCCATTGTGCGGGAATCCACATCATCGGTTTTGGGCAACATGGGCGGTTCTTATGGATCTGAAGCGCTTTCAGACTGGATTCAAACTGTGGTGGGTAAAAAGTGAGTCCAAAAAAAATAGGAGTGGGAACCTTTCTTCTGGCTTCCAGCCTCTGTTATCTGCTGTTTGTTGCAGTGGGTTTAATCTCCGTGTTGTGCGGTGCGATTTTCGTTTTTCTGAAAGACGGAGTCTGGTTGTACAGTTATGAGAGCGTATGGCGTGTACTGAAAGGTGCTGGAGCCTACGCGATGGCGGCAGTGGTTTACCTGGTGATCAAAACGATCCACGGGATATGGAAAGCCAGGCAACAGAACAAGCATGGTGGTTAACCAGCTTTCTTCTCTGTGGATAAATGGGGACAGACCACGTTTAGAAAGTACTCCGAAAACGTGGTCTGTCCCCGTTCTACCCGTTCAACTCTTCAAAGGGTCCGTTGATTGAAGGAGGGCACCATGGCTGGGCTATTAGACATCGTATTTGAGAACGTCAAACAGAATGTGGTTTGCCCTTGTTGGAAACAGTTATTACCAATGCAGCCTCAGTAATCGGCGCTGAGTGTTCAGAGGTTTTTTCAGTCTGGAACGATGGGAAGCTTGAGCTTGATGCTGTCGACGCCGCACTTGATTTCAATGGCGCAGTGAGTGTACTTATCAATGTTCGAAGTCTGAAGTTTATAGATGTGAGCGTAAACTCGGCACTCATTCGAATTCTTAAGTATCAAGGTGGTTTTGATCTTGATATTAGTTTTGATGAGGATGATGACGGGTTGGCGGATGTCGATGGTGTTGGTGCTTTTTTTGCGTTCTCGAAGGAAGTGGCCAAGAAATTCGAGTTTGGTAATTGCTACTTTGGAATGGAGCCAGCCTCGGAGGAGAATACACGATTTTTCACCAATGACGTGTTGGGGCCGCTGAAGTAAAGCGAGCTGACGAGTTTTTCTTATTATCAAACGCTTCCTGGCTCGAATGGGGGCAGAGCATGTTCAGAAGCACTCCGAAAACGTGGTCTATCCCCCGTTTCACCCATTTTGCCTTTAATCTTAACGAAAGTGAAAAAGGACGTTTTAAGTGTTAAAAATTTCAATCAAGATATGTTTCGCTATTGCTTCCGTTTTTTTTATAGCCCTCGCAAACGCAAGCAACTTTAAAATATCCGAAGAAAGTGAAGCACTGTACTTCAAGGCGCTACCTTACCTGGTGAAAATTGATGAACTGACTAGCAATTTGTACGCTGCTCGTGATCAGTTACCTATTAACGAGAAATTCCCTGAACAAAAGAAACAACAATATAAGGATGAAGTGCAAGCGCTTTTAAAAGAAGGAATGCCTTTGCTCAAGCGCTCAGCTGAGGATGGCAACCCAGCTGCGCAGTATCGTCTAGTATTTATGTCGTCGATCGTTCAACTTTCCGAAGAAGAAACCTGCAACCTGCTGAGGTCCAGTTTGAGCAATGGATTTACTCCGGCGGGATTACTAATGTTTTTCGAATGCTCCGATGAGGTTAAAACGCCTGGGTTCCGCTCACTCATCGAGGCCCTTCCTAAAAATGAAACCATTTATAAAAAATACTACCCTCAACCGACAATGCTACCGACATGTAATATCTTCAGCGATAGACGATCTTTATTTACGATCGTACCGCTAGACGAAAGAAGCTTTCGCGCCAACCTTTATATGCGCTTATCGGTTCAAATGTCGACGCCAAACCTTAATGAAGAACAGCTCAGGTATCTCAACAAAGCCGCCGAGAATGGATGCGCCGAAGCAATAATGTGGCTAAACGCTAAAACCGGTAATTCGTTGGGTGGGTAATAGATGAACAGGTGTCGGCGCAGATGTTCGTTTGGTGCCCACGGCTATAAACCAAGCCTACCCCGCCGCCCGTTGGGTCGCTGAGCATGTCAAGGAGGCAGGGGGACAAATGGAGACAGACCACGTTAAAAAAATGTGGCCTGTCCCCATTTCTCCAGAATTTATTGAGCCGAACGCAACGTTCGGCTGGCAGCCAATTGGGCTCAGGCATCGTGAAGCACGAGTCTCATCCATTAATTGACGCCAGAATTATGCCTCTCTACAATAGTGCCACTATATTGATATCACCGCTTCGTCACGCCTAGCCCGCCTGCCGTCGACGTGACATTCGCTTATTCCTGAACGATCGCATCCGCTGACATCGTCTGCCTTGCCGGTCGGTTTTTGCGTGGATTTCCTCCCCGACCGTTGCCCGCCCCGAGATTCTGATATGGACGTCCTTCAACTGGCTCTTCTGGCCAGTCAGCCTTCTGCTGCCGAAAAAAACCACGAACGTTTCCTGGGCATGCCCAAGCGCGGACTCGCGTTCCTGCTGGCGAACGTCATGTTCTGGCAACCGATGTGGGCGCAGGCCGACGGCATCGTGGTGGCCAACCCCAATACCTCGCTGGACCGCGCCGGCAACGGCGTGCCGATCATCAACATCGCCACGCCCAATGCCAGCGGTCTGTCGCATAACCAGTTCCACGATTACAACGTCGGCGCGCAGGGGCTGATCCTCAACAACGGCTCGACGCAGAATAATCTCACCCAATTGGGCGGCCACATCATCGATAACCCGAACCTGAAAAACAGCGGTTCGGCACAGGCGATTCTCAACGAAGTCATCAGCGGTAATCCGAGCCAGTTGCGCGGCTACACCGAAGTGGCGGGGCAGTCGGCGCGGGTCATTGTTGCCAACCCTTATGGCATTACCTGCAACGGTTGCGGTTTTATCAACTCGCCACGGGTAACCCTGACCACTGGCAAACCGGTGCTCGACAACGGTCGGCTGGATCGCTTTCAGGTTGATCAGGGTTCGGTGGCCATCGAGGGCGCGGGCCTCAACGCGACCAACGTCGACCGTTTCGAAATCATCACCCGCAGCGCGAAGATCAACGCCGAGATTCAGGCGCAGAACCTGACGATTGTGGCCGGTCGCAACGACGTCAACGCACAAACCCTGAATGCCACCGCCCGCGCCGATGACGGCAGCAGCAAACCGCAACTGGCGATCGACTCTTCGGCCCTCGGCGGTATGTACGCCGGCGCGATCAAACTGGTCGGCACCGAGGCCGGGGTCGGGGTGAAGCTCGACGGCAAACTGATTGCCAGCGGCGGCGATATTCAGCTCGATGCCAACGGCCAGTTGAGCCTCGCAGAAACCTCGACCACTGGCGCCGTCAACGTCAAGGCTGCCAGCCTCGATACCCAAAGCGCAATCTATGCAGGCACCGCGCTCAATGTGCAGACTCAAGGCAACCTGACCAACCGTCAGACCCTCGCGGCGCGCGACAGCATCAGCCTCAGCGCTGGTGGTCGACTGACGAACGCCGGCACCATCGAAGCGGGCGTCAACGCCGACGGCAGCCGCAATGCCAGTGGCGATCTGAGTCTCACTGCGCAGAACCTCGACAATACCGGCAAAAGCCTCACCGCCAGCCGCAACCTGACCATCAACTCCGCGCAAACCCTGAACAACCAGGGCGGCACGCTCAGCGGGCAGAACATCGCCGTCACTGGCGGCATGCTCGATAACCGCAGCGGGCAGATTCTCGGTGACCTGGGCCTGAATATCGATCTCGGCGGTGCGCTGGACAACCGCGACGGCGTGCTCGGTTCGGGGCGTTCGCTGAATCTGAAAGCTGCCAGCCTGGACAACCGTGAAGCCGGGGCGCTGGTCAGCGATGGCAGCCTGACTGCACGCATCAGTGGCACACTCGACAACCGCAACAAGGGTGACATCTCGGCCAAAGGCGCGATTGATGCGCAGGCCGGCACGCTGCTGAACAGCGCAGGTAAAGTCACTGGCAACAGCACGCTGGCTCTGCGCGGCGACACGGCAGACAACCGGGGCGGGGTGATTCAGGCCGACCAGCAGTTGACCGTGAATGTCGCGCAACTGGATAACCGCGAAAAAGGCGTGATCAGCGGCAAGGCTGGCCTGACTTACTTCGGCACCCGGCTGGATAACAGCGCTGGTCTGGTCAGTGCGGTCGGCCCCGTCAACCTTACGGCTGCGGAAATTCAAAACGCGGCCGGACGGATTTCCAGTCAGGGCGACCTGCTGGCCACCATCGGCCTGCTGCAACAACAGGGTGGTGCGCTGGTTGCCCAAGGCAATCTGAGCCTGACTGGCAAGACCCTCGACAACCGCAACGGCGGGCTGGTCGGCACAACAAAAGCGCTGACACTCTCGGTCGACGACGTCGACAATCGCAGCGGCGAGATCTCCAGCAGCCTGCTGATGAACGTCAAAGGCCTGCGTCTGGATAACAGTGATGGCGGCAAAATCCTCTCCGGCAGCAACATTGGGCTGAGCGTCACCAAACTGATCAACCAGAGCAAAGGCTTGATTGCAGCCTCCAAAGGCGCGGTAACAGTCACCGGCGCCACGCTGGACAACAGCGGCGGCAATCTCGGCAGCCTCAACGGTCTGGTGATTACCCTTGATGACGCGCTGACCAATTCGCTCGGCGCGATCAGCAGCGACGGCACGCTGACTGTCAATGCTGCGCGTATCGACAACAGCAACGGCAGCCTTGGCAGTGCCGACAACCTGAAACTCACCAGCACTGGCGCGTTGCTCAATCAGGCCGGTTCGATCAACACCGACAGCGCGCTGACCCTCAACAGCGGCAGTCTTGATAACAGCCGCAAAGGCGTGATCTACGGCCAAGGCAGCAGCCGGGTCGAGACCGGCGGATTCGACAACAGCCAGGGTGGCAAACTTTCCAGCGGAGCGGCGCTGACGCTCAAGGCAGGGCAGGTCAACAACGCCACTGGCCGCATCGCCAGCCAGCAAGCACTGGATGTCTCGCTCACCGGGCTGGATCAACAGGGCGGTGAGCTGTTCAGCAAGACTGATCTGACCCTCGATCTGAATCACGGCCAGTTGAACAACCAGAGCGGTTTGATCAATGCGCCCGGCACGCTGCTGTTGAAAAACCTCAACGGCGTGAGCAACCAGGGCGGGGAAATCTCCAGCCAGCAAGCCTTCACGCTCGCCGCGCATGACCTAGACAACAGCAACGGCAAACTGCTCAGTCAGCAGGGCCTGATGCTGCGCATTGCGGCGGCATTGAGCAACCTCAAAGGCGTCATCTCCGTCGCCTCGCTGGACAGCCACAGCGGCAGTCTCGACAACCACGAAGGCCTGATCAGCAGTCGCGGCGAGTTGTTGCTCACCACCGACAAGACCCTGGATAACCAGCTCGGTACCGTCATCGCTGACGGCCAACTCACCGTCAGCGCTGACGAACTGGACAACCGTGAAGGCAATATCGCCGGCAAGGCCGATGCCAGCGTGCAGGCAAAAACCGTTATCAACCAGAAAGGTCAGTTGATCGCCACCGGCGTTCTCAAACTGGAGGCCGATCAACTCGATAACCGGCAGAACGGTCTGCTGGGGTCGAGCCAAGACATGAGCCTGACCGTCGCTGAACTGAACAATCGCGGCGGCGAGATCAGCAGCAACGGCGATTTGCGGGTTACCGGTAAAAAACTCGATAACAGCGACGGCGGCAAAATCTTCGCCGGCAAGGCGCTGACCCTGACCGTCGATGAAGTGCTCAACCGCACCAAAGGTCTGATCGATGCCGGTTCGCAGTTCAATCTGCAGGGGCGCTCGCTGGTGAACAACGGCGGCGAATTGCTCAGTCAGCAAGGCATGCTGTTGAACCTCGCTGGCGCCCTTGATAACACCTCGGGCAAGGTCAGCAGCGAAGGCACGCTGACGGTCAACACTGCACAAGTGAGCAATGCCGGTGGCAGCCTGTCCAGCGCGGCGGATCTGACGCTGTACAGCAGCGGCAGTGTCGACAACCAAGGCGGGCAAGTGGTTACCGATGGCGCGCTCGTCCTCGACAGTGCCAGCCTCGACAACCGTCAAAAGGGCACGCTCAGCGGTAAAGGCGCGGTCACCGTGACCACCGGCGCCTTCGATAACAGCAACGGTCAATTGAGCAGCGCCGACACCCTCAACCTCATTGCCGGCCAGGTCACCAACAGTGGTAACGGCAGTATCGGCAGTCAGAACGCGCTGACGGCTTCTGTCAGCGGGCTTGATCAACAGGGCGGGAAACTGTTCAGCAACACGCAGCTGAGCCTGGACCTGAACCATGGCCAGTTGAACAACGTCGGTGGATTGATCAACGCGCCGGGCACGCTGCTGCTCAAGCAACTCAACGGCGTCAACAATCAGGGCGGCACCATTTCCAGCGCCGAAGCGCTGACCCTGACCGCGCAAAGCCTCGACAACAGCAACGGCAAGCTTCTGAGCAATCAGGGCCTGACCCTGCGCATCGCGGCCGCACTCGACAACGTCAAAGGCATGATCGGTGCAGCCACCATCGACGTGCATGCCGCAAGCTTGAACAACAGCGGCGGCAACCTGGTCAGCCGTGGCGACCTCGGCCTGACCGTGGACGGTCTGCTGCGCAATGACAATAAAGGCCTGATCAGTGCGGCGCAATCTCTCGAGATCACCAGCGCCGAGTTGAACAACCGCGATAGCGGTCTGATCAACAGCCAAGGCAAGCTGACGCTGACCGCCACCGGACTGGACTCCAGCGACGGCGGCGAAGTTTCCGCCAGCGGTGACATCGATCTGAAGCTGACCTCCCTGACCCAGAACGGCGGACGCCTGGTGGGTGACAAAGCCGTCATTCTCGATTTGGCCAATGGCGATCTCGACAACCAGCGCGGTGTGCTCACGGCTCAAGGACCATTGACACTCAAACGTCTGCGTGACGTGAACAACCAGAGCGGTGAGATTTCCAGCAACCTCGGTTTCGATCTGATTGCTCAAGCGGTGAACAACGGCGCCGGCAAAATCATCAGCGGTGAAAAACTGCTGTTGCGTGGCACCGAGCTGGTCAACCAGAAAGGCCTGATCTCCGGTTGGCAGGGACTCACCGTCAACGCCGACAGCCTGGACAACCGCAACGGCGGCACGCTCTCCAGCAAATTCGCCGATGTCTCGGTCGACCTCAAGGATGCGCTGCTTAACAGTGACGCCGGGGCCGTTGTCGCCCAAGGCAATCTGAACGTCAAGGCGGGTAGCCTCGACAACCGCAACAAGGGCAATCTGAGCAGTGGCGCAGGGCAAGTCCTGACGCTGGGCGGCGCACTTGATAACAGCCAAGGGCTGATTTTCAGTGGCGCGGCACTGGATGTCGTCAGCACAGGGTTCACCAATGCCGGCGGCTCAATCAATGCTGAACAGGCGTTCACGGCCACGGCCACACGTCTGGACAACAACGGCGGCCAGATCGCCAGCAACGCTACGCTTACCCTCAACCTGAGCGGCGAGCTGAACAACAACGCCGGCAAACTGGCGAGCAGCGGCGCGATGTTGATCAAGGGCGTGACCGATCTGCGCAATCAGAGCGGCCAGATCGCCAGCCAGAAAACACTGGAGGCGCGCACCGCTTCGCTGGACAACAGCAACAAGGGCACCGTCGCGGCGAACGACCAGTTGCAGATCACTGCAACGGGTGCCGTCGACAACAGCGCCGACGGTCTGATCTACAGCCAGAAGGCCGGCGTGCAACTGAACGCAGCCAGCCTGCGCAACGGTAAAGGTTCGATTCAGAGCGAAGGTGCGTTGACCCTCGAAGTCAGCGGTGACTTCGACAACCAGAGCGGCAAGGTCATCGCGCAAAGCGGCAATGTTTTTGTCACAGCGGCCAACATCGATAACCGTGGCGGCACGCTGTCCAGCATCAAGGGTGCACTGGAAGCACGCACAGTGGGTGTGCTGCGCAACGGTTTTGACCTCAATAACAATCGCCAGGGCGGCATCATTCAGGCGCAGGGTCTGACGCTTACTGCATTGGCTGGCCTGAACAACAATGGTGGGCGCATTTCCGCGCAGTCGGCCGACAGCAGCATTACCGCGGCGGCGCTGGATAACAGCAGTGGCGTGCTGTATTCGAAAGGGTTGCTGGGCGTCACCGGTTCAAATCTGGAAAACGCTGGCGGGCAGATCGCTGCCAACCGCGTCGACTTCGGTCTCAGCGGAGCGTTGCGTAACGGCACGGGTGTCATCGAAAGCGATACCCAACTGAGCGTAAAAGCTGCCAGCGTCGACAACCAGAATGGTCGTCTGCGTTCGCTGGGCAACACCGGCAAAACCCTGTTCCAGATCGGCGGTTTGCTCGATAACCGTAACGGTGTACTGGAAACCGCCAACACCGACATGACCCTGGCCGTCGGCGGCCTCCTCAATGCGGGCGGGCAACTCAACCACGTCGGGCGCGGCAAGTTCGACATCTCCACCGCCAATGTCATCGGCGCGGGCGGCAGCATCGTCACCGGCGGGCTGCTGGAACTCAATGCCGACAGCTGGAGCAACTCCAACGTCATTCAGGCCGGTCGCCTGAACGTTAACGTCGGGCAGTTCAGCCAGACCGCCAGCGGCAAATTGCTGGCTTCCGATTCCCTGCAGATCCGTGGCGGCAACTGGACCAACGATGGCTTGATCGCCAGTGATGGCATCCTCGATATGCAAATCGGCGGAACCTACGCCGGCAGCGGCCGCTTGACCAGTCAGCGCGGCGCTTACCTTTCCGTCGCGCAGATGAACGTTGCGGCGGGCGGCAGCTTCGCGGTGGGTGCCACGTCGACCGTCAATGTTGGCGGGCAACTCAGCAACGCCGGACGCATGACCTCCAGCGAAGACCTGACGATCAACGCGGGCAGTGTTGTCAACAATGGCACCCTGGGCGCGGCGCAGAACCTCATCATCAATACGCCTTCGTTGCTCAACGATCGCGGGCTGATTTTCAGCGGCAACAACATGACCCTCGGCGTCAGCACGCTGACCAACCAGCACGGTGATTTCTACGGTCTGGGCGATGTGGTGATCGGCGGGTATGGCGGCGCGGCAAGGGCAGCGGGGGTGTACAACATTTCCGGCTCGATGGAAAGCGGGCGCGGGTTTACGCTCAGTGCCGATGTGTTTGAAAACCGTACGGAAGATTCGTCGGCGCCCTACGAACGTAAACTGATATCGGGATTTATTGCGGGAAGCTGCGGTGATTGTGTCGGGGATAACTACAGCGTTTTTCTGGACACTCGTGAGACTTATCAAAGTGTCGACACCGATAACAGCGCCTCTTCGATACTTAACGTTGGCAAGGATTTCCTGTTTCAGGGCGGTACGTTCCTCAACAGCAAAAGTACCGTGGCAGCGGGTGGCAATATCACCATCAACGCCGACAGTCTGAAGAACATCGGTGCAATAAACGGCACTATCGAAGTTACTCGTCATTACGCCGCTGATATGACCGATGGTGGCACGGGACGGTTCTTTGCCAATGTTGTGGTGCCTTACAACCAGCGCAACAACCCTGATTTTCCGTATGTGTATTACCTGGATCCGCAAAGTGAAATCCGCAAAGCGACAGCAACGACCGTGGGTGGAGGCGTTTTACTGGTAGACAGCGAGACGGGAGCGAACGTCGGCAATCGTAAATACGGCCGGGCGTTGTCCGGATTGAGCGCTGGCTTTGAGACTTCAACGCCATCGCTCTTCGACCCCAATAATCTACTTGCATTACCGAGCGAACTGGCGCAGTTCCAGAAAGGCATTCCTGTTGAAAGGCCTGTCGACAGTAAGGGCGCCGCCGGTACAGCCACCAGCCGCAATGCGGTCATCCAGGCAGGCGGTAACGTTTCGATCACCGCCACACGGGAAGTTGAAAACAGCGTTATCCATGAGGGCTACAGCTCAACCGGTGGTACCAACAAAGTTGCCAATACCACGGTCGGAAACAGCGGCACCGTCGTTGTGCGCATCAACAGCCAGTTGCCGCCGGACCTTGCGCAACAGCAAGTCAATCCGCTGAGCCTGCCTGGTTTCTCTCTGCCGACGGGCGAGAACGGTTTGTTCCGTCTGAGCGGGCAGGGCAGCAGTGGCGTCACTGCCGGCAACATTGGCCCAGCACCGACGTGGACGGTTGGCAGTGAGTCGGTAAATGCCCAGGACCATATGATCGCCGCCAGCAGCGGCGGGCCGCGCAACCTGTTCATCGATGCACCTGCGCCAGTGTCCGACAGCACCCGTGCCGTCGATACATTCCACCGTACGCCAAGTATGGTTCAGGCAGTCGCCAGTACCGTCGATGCAAAAGTGCCGGAGAGTTCTGCCGGCTCGGGCAAGCCCAGCCGCGGTAACGACATCAAAGAGTCGATCGACACTCGTCCGGTCACGCGTGTCACTGGCCTGCCGGACACCACAGCGCCCTCGAACCCGCACAAATACCTGATCGAAACCAACCCGGTACTCACCGACCTCAAGTCGTTCATGAGCTCGGATTACCTGCTGGAAAAACTCGGCTACAACCCCGACCAGAGCGCCAAACGCCTGGGCGATGGCCTCTATGAACAACGCCTGATCCAGCAAGCCGTCACCGCGCGCACCGGCCAGGCTTTCCTCGATGGCCAGACCTCCAACGAGGGCATGTTCAAGTACCTGATGAACAACGCCATCGCCAGCAAGGACGCACTCAACCTGTCGGTCGGCGTCGGCCTGACGTCGCAGCAAGTCGCGGCGCTGACCCACGACATCGTCTGGCTCGAAGAGCACGAAGTGAATGGCGAAAAGGTGCTGGTGCCGGTGGTTTATCTGGCCCAGGCCAATGGCCGTCTCGGCCCGACCGGTGCGTTGATTGCCGGTAAGGATGTGACGCTGATCGCCGGGGAAAACCTCGACAACGTCGGCACGCTCAAGGCCACCAACAACTTGTCCGCGACAGCGGGCAAGGACCTGGTCAACAGCGGTTCGATCGAAGCGGGCAACCGTCTGGACTTGCTGGCCACCAACAACATCGTCAACAAGGCCGGCGGCATCATTGCCGGCAAGGACGTCAGCCTGACCACGCGCACGGGCGATGTGATCAACGAACGAACCATCACCTCGATGGACGACCAGTACGGCACCGTCACCCGGCATCAGGATTTTGCCGATAACGCAGCGCGGATCGAGGCGGCCAACGACCTGACCGTCAAAGCGGCCAACGATATCAACATTGTCGGTGGTGTGATGCGCAGCGGTCAGGACATGGCATTGAATGCCGGGCGCGACGTTAATGTTTCGTCCGTGCAGGTCAATAACAGTGTTTCGTTGGGTTCAAGGGCAAGTAGCAGCGATATCACTCAACTGGCCGCCGATATCGATGCCGGACGTGACTTCAAGGCCGAGGCCAAGCGCGACATCAATGTGATTGCCAGTGAGATCGATGCCAAGCGTGATGTGTCGATGAAGGCTGCCGAGAATCTGGTGATCAGCTCGGCGGCGGATGAAAAACACTCTAAATCCAAGAATAAGAAAGAGAAGCGTCAGGAGGATCATATCACTCAGGTTATGTCCGGTATTACCGCGGGTGGCGACGTCAAACTCGATGCGGGCAAAGACCTCAGTGTGATTTCCAGCCGCGTTACTGCGGGTGATGAAGCCTACCTGGTTGCGGGGGAGCGTCTCGAACTCCTGGCCGCGCAAGATACGGATTACTCGCTGTATGACATGAAGAAAAAGGGCAGCTTCGGCAAGCTGAAGATGCAGCACGACGAGGTGACCGACATTAAGCACGTCGGCTCCGAAATCAAGGCCGGTGGCAATCTGACGCTGTCGAGCAAGGGTGATCAGCTGTATCAGGTCGCCAAACTGGAGAGTGGCAACGACATCACGCTGGACAGTGGCGGGGCGATTACTTTTCAGGGGGGCAAGGACCTCCATGACGAAAACCATACCAAGACCAACAACAGCGCTGGCTGGGTGTCCTCTAAAGGTCGCGGCAATACCGACGAGACCTTGCGCCAAACCCAGATGATCGCCAAGGGCAATATCGTTATCAAGGCGGTCGATGGCCTGAAAATCGACATCAAAGATGTGAATCAGCAGTCCGTCAGCCAGACCATCGACGCTATGGTCAAGGCGGATCCGCAGCTGGCCTGGTTGAAAGATGCCGAGGCCCGGGGGGACGTGGATTGGCAGCGGGTGAAGGAGATTCACGAGTCTTTCAAATACGAGAACTCGGGACTGGGCCCGGCAGCACAAATCGCAATCGCCATCATGATGTCCTTCGTGATGGGACCGGCAGGGCTGGGCCTGGTCGGCGGTGGCTTCGGTGGGGCAGTCGCCACAAGTCTGGCAACAACGGGCGTTACCAGCACCATTAATAACAAGGGTGATCTCGGCGCCGCATTCAAGGAGACCTTCAGTGCCGGAAGCTTGAAAAATGCGGCTATCGCCGGGTTTACGGC
This sequence comes from Pseudomonas sp. AIG, assembly GCF_977020205.1. Lineage (NCBI taxonomy): Bacteria > Pseudomonadati > Pseudomonadota > Gammaproteobacteria > Pseudomonadales > Pseudomonadaceae > Pseudomonas > Pseudomonas sp. AIG. The sequence continues at coordinate 22,221 of NZ_CDROCK010000022.1, forward strand.
GGGCATGCTCGACTATGCAGACACCAACTGGTTTGCGGCTGGCGGCAGCAAAACAGCAAATATCCTGACCAGCAGTAACATTACCGATGTCGCTATCCGCACGACGGGGCGCGCGATTATCTCCAGCGGTATTTCCACCACTATTGGTGGAGGTAGCTTTGGTGACAACTTTGGAGCGGCGTTGCTAGGAGAGGCGAGCAGTGTCGCTATGGCGACCGGGTTCAACTTTGTTGGCGATAAAACAATCAAATTCCCGGAAGGCGGCGTAGTAAAAGTTGTCGCACATGCGCTGATGGGGGGCTTGCTCTCCGAAGCAACGGGTGGGGATTTTGCTACCGGTGCGGCAGCTGCCGGGTTGAACGAAGCGGCGATGAATGTCCTTGTGAAGTTCGCTGGTGGCAACGATCAGATGCAGGTGATGCTGTCGCAGTTAACTGGTGTGTTGGCGGCCGCTGCTGTGGATGGCGACTCCCAGCTAGGGGCGACCATCGCGGGGAATGCTACGACGTATAACTATCTCTATCACCGTGAGGTGAAAGAGATGCTGGCCGAAATAGAAAGCAAAGACACCGATGCGGAAAAGCAAGCTGTTCGAGATAGATACGAAGCGCTTAACAAGCAGCGAGAACTGGATCGCGATGCGGTTTGTAGAGAGTCAATTGAAAACTGCCGTAAAATTGCGAATGAGTTGGCAGACGATGATCGTAAATTTTCGGACCTGATCAAAGAATTAAGGACTGAAGGAAGGGGAGGAGAAGCTGCCTGGGTTGGTGATATTCAGGCGGGCAATTTGAACTCTACCGGTTCGATGGCTTCTGTCGTGAAGTCGCTCAGCGGAGGTGAGCTCACACGATTCGTTGCGGATATGGTCAAGCTGGGGATTGGCCTTATACCGGGCAATGCCTCGGCTAAGCCCAAGGAGATTGGAACCATAACGACAAGAACTACAAAAAACGAAACGCGTCTTGGTGGGCAGGCTGGAGAACCAGCAATAAAAATCGTGTACAAAGACGGTACTGAATTTGATATGACGCGAACGCGGGTAAAGGAAACAGAGTTAAATCCCTATGTTTCGGGAAAGACAAGACCGATAAGGTTTGAGGATGCAGTGAATAATAAGGGAGACAAGCGGGCACCAACCAAGGAGGAACTCGACTGGTTCAACAGTATAAAGTGGGATTGAAACTATGATTGATTCAGTAACTGGCAAACGTGTTGTTGTGTGCATTGACAATATTTATGGGCCCTACATTCGGGTGTCGTCATTTCAGGACGGAGGGGCTATGGAAGATTTGCTGGATGAAAAATTCTTCGTCCTCTACTGGAAGGGAACCCCGGACGATTTGAAGGATTTGGGCGGGAATGAATACTATTTTGGTGGTGCAGCTGATCCCGCCAAACTACAAAAAATTCTCGACTCCATCGAATTTGAATAATTGGAAGTAAATGGGACCGCCCGAGAGATCCCCACAAATCTACTCCAGGCTCTGCGCACGAGGGATAAATGGGGACGGCGGGATAAATGGAGACAGACCACGTTTAGAAAGCACTCTGAAAACGTGGTCTGTCCCTGAGGGATCCCCGAATTTTCTTACAGAAAATCAAGAAGTTGGAATATTGAAGAGACCTGCATGAGTCGGCAACTTGGTTTGCACCACACAAATACAAGAAACCGAACCCATGCAGGCCATCCGATTTTTACACAGAGCGCTCGCTCAAGCACTGCCCTCTATCCATTCTCGCCGCCTGACATCACTGATGAGTTGTGTCAGTTCGTTACTGCATGGACGTCGCCTGACACTGACCGCTCTTGGGCGCTTCATAAAGGGGCGTGCTTACCCCAAGCATTCGATCAAGCGCGTGGATCGCTTGCTGGGCAATCAACACTTGAGGTCAGAGCGCCCATTGTTCTATTGGGTAATGCTCCGGGCATTGCTGGGTTCGTTGAACCATCCTTTGATCCTGGTCGACTGGTCTCGAATTGACGCTTCAGGCACAGCCTTTTTGCTGAGAGCATCGATCCCTCTGGCGGGGCGCTCATTTCCCGTTTATGAAAGCGTTCATGAGCGCGAGAGCTGCCCCAAGTATCAAAATCGTCTACTCAAAACACTGGCCGAATTGCTACCAGATGGCTGCGTTCCGATTCTGGTCACCGATGCGGGTTTTCGGCGACCATGGATGAAGGCTGTCGCCGCGCAAGGCTGGTATTACGTCGCGCGGATAAGGAATCGCGAACTTTATCGTCGCGATCAAACTGACTGGCAACCCGTGAAGAATTTGTATGCATTGGCCGCCGCCTCACCCAAGGCACTTGGGCGTGTCGAGATGACGCGAAGCGCCCCACACTTCATCGACCTGTACTGCGTACGACACTGCGCCAAGGGCCGCAAACACCAACGCGTCACGGGTTCAATTGCCAGAGTAAGCTCAGTCGACAGTCCGCCAGACGCGAGCGTGAACCATTGTTGCTGGCCAGCAACCTGGCTCAGAACGAATGGAATCCGGCAAAAATCGTGGCAGTTTACAAACGCCGTATGCAAATTGAGGAGGGCTTCAGGGATGTGAAAAGTGAGCACTTGGGATTGGGTCTGAATCTACATCGAAGCCATTGCCTGCATCGTATTGAGATACTGCTGTTGATTGCCGCTCTCGCCAATTACCTGCTCTTTTTAACGGGACTTCAGGCTCGAAAAAGTAACCTTGAGCGGCGCTATCAAAGCAACAGTCTCAGAGAACGACGAGTGCTCTCATTGTGGCGACTGGGCCTGGAGTATTGGTGTAGATGCATAGAGTTCGGAGGCAGCGGAGACTGGGAAACATTGGAGAAAGCTCTGCTTGATGAGGTGCATCATCAGGCGCAGAGCCTGGAGTAGATTTGTGGGGATCCCTCAGGGTCTGTCCCCGTGTTAGCTTAAAATCTTAGATAGAAAGGGAGGGGGATATGGATTATTTTCAGTTTGAAATAAAAATTATGCCTCTGCTCGAAGGCTACACTGTGACGAGCTCAAAATTCGCAGGCGGAGATTTTGGTGACTTGGAACGAATAGAGTTGGAAGGCTTTGGGAAACTGGCAACTGTAGAGTTTTGGTCTGAAGGCTGGATGGGTTTTGATATTTATGACCGCACTTGTGATGAGCAAATCATGAATATTTTAGTCTCTCCCGAGGAGAGAGAACTCATCTCGAATGTAATTGAAGAGTTTGTAAGAAAGTTGAATGGCAAAGCTCAATAAATCTCTTTAGATAAATTGGGGATAGACCACGTTTAGACAAGGGGGGGCGGACCACGGCTTTGCAATTTATTCAAAAAACGTGGTCTGTCCCCGTTTCCCGCCTTCCCAGTTTTACCAGTTTTATCGGAGCCTGAGCCATTTGAAATTGAACATTCATTTCCCTGACAACCTCATCTCCGATGACTTGCTCAGGCAGCAACGGATTCCCTGCCTATGCAAGGTTTCAACGCAGTTCAAAATTTTCTTCTCGGATACGGTCCCTGAATCATCCGGGATCGTATCGGGCTGGAATCGTGAGGATCTGGAGCGACGGGCGGTTGCCGGGGCGGGTGGTCAATACACCCACTATGCAAACAGTCTGATTACCTTAAGCAACATTAGCGAAGGCCTTTACCAGATCATCGATCTTGAAATGTTCTACCGAAGCTTTGGTTGGTGCGCTGTTTTCCGAGATGGACAATACGCACCCGCCGGAAATTTCTGGGACGATGAGCCCACGTAAAACCAAACGCCCCGAACTCTATCGGGGCGTTTTCATTTATCGGGCCGAGCCAGCAAAGTGTTTACCGAAACGCCGGCACCACATCCCTGATGAACAACTCCAGTGACTTCTTCTTCTCCTCATGCGGCAAGCTGTTGTCACACCAGAAACTGAACTCGTCCACCCCCAGTTCCTGGTAGTACTTGATCCGCGGAATGATCTCCTCCGGCGTACCAATCATCGCCGTCTTGTGCAAACTCTCCAGTTCAAACTCCGGACGCCCGGCAAACTTCTCTTCCGGGCTCGGTGCGAGGAAGCCATTGACCGGGGTCTGCTTGTTGCCGAACCACGCATCGAAGGTGCGATAGAAACGTGAGATCGCTTTCGCGCCGACTTTCCAACCGTCCGGGTCATCAGCGGTGTGCACGTGAGTGTGACGCAGCACCATCAGTTGCGGGCGTGGCACGTCGGGGTTGTTATCCAGTGCAGTCTGGAACTTGTTCTTCAGGTCGAGTACTTCTTCGTCGCCCTTCATCAGCGGCGTGACCATGACGTTGCAGCCGTTGGCCACGGCGAAGTTGTGTGAATCAGGGTCGCGGGCGGCGATCCACATTGGCGGGTTGGGCTTTTGAATTGGTTTTGGCACGCTGGTGGACGTGGGGAATTTCCAGATGTCGCCGTCGTGGGCGTAGTCGCCTTGCCACAGGGCGCGGACCACCGGGACCATTTCGCGCAATGCCTGGCCACCGCTGGAGGCTGGCATGCCGCCGGCCATGCGATCGAATTCAACCTGATAAGCGCCACGGGCCAGGCCGACTTCCATACGGCCGTTGCTGATGACGTCGAGCAACGCGCATTCACCGGCGACGCGCAACGGGTGCCAGAACGGAGCGATGATGGTGCCGGCGCCGAGGTGGATGGTGGTGGTTTTCGCCGCGAGGTAGGCGAGCAATGGCATCGGGCTCGGCGAGATGGTGTATTCCATGGCGTGGTGTTCGCCGATCCACACGGTGCTGAAACCGCCGGCCTCGGCCATCAGGGTCAGTTCGGTGAGGTCTTCGAACAGTTGGCGGTGGCTGACGCTTTCGTCCCAGCGTTCCATGTGGATGAACAGGGAAAATTTCATGACGCTTCCTCGGATCTTTTGTTGTTGAGGCTACATGTGGGAGCGGGCTTGCTCGCGATGGCGGTGTGTCAAAAAACACATCGACATCGGAAAAATCTCTATCGCGAGCAGGCTCACTCCTACAGTTGATTTGTGCGGGGCTGACGATCAGGCCACGACGGGCAGGGCGCCCATCTTGCCGTGGCAGTACACCAGCGGCCCGGCGATTTGCTCGGGGACGATCAGGTTCTTCACCGCGCCGACCATGATGGCGTGGTCGCCGCCTTCGTATTCGCGCCACAGCTCACATTCGATGATAGCCGTTGCGTTGGCGAGGATCGGGTTACCCAGTTCGCTCAAGGTCCATTCGATGCCTTGCGCCTTGTCCTTGCCTTTGCGGGCGAAGGCGTAGGCTTCGCTTTGCTGGCCGCCGGACAGAACGTGAATGGCAAAGCGCTTGTTCTTGATCAGCACCGGGTAGGAATCAGAACTGTAGTTGGGGCAGAACAGCACCAGCGCCGGGTCCATCGACAGCGAGCTGAATGCACTGGCGGTCAGGCCGACGATCTGCCCGTCATCGTCCAGGGTGGTGATAACGGTTACGCCGGACGGGAACGAGCCCATGACTTGTTTGTAGATGGCGGCATCGATCATTGGTCGGTCCTCGGGTGTTGTGACGCTGTTTTTATGTGTTTGTTGGTCTGATGGTATACCAGTATTCGATCTTTGCAAGGGCTTTTAAGCTGAACCGATAAACGTGCCGCGTTCGTCGGAAACTCAGCATTTACGGGGCTTTGGGCTGGGCTGCAGGCCACGGTTTCAGCGAGGATGGCGTATCAGCTGGCGTCGTAAACTACGGATCAGTCTTGTGAATTGTTTGGAATACCATAATATGGTCTGCATCTGAGGGGCGACCAAAGCGTCCCCCCGGTTTGGCTTCATACAACGATAAGAACAGACAAACTCGAGTTCATGCATATGTCCCAGATGTCCCGGCAAGATCCGTTGATCGAGAACCATACGGTCGACTACGTCCCACTCGCGGAACGCCACGGGAAGGCCCGCGACCTATTCACTCTCTGGTTCAGCACCAACATTGCGCCACTGCCCATCGTCACCGGCGCCATGGTGGTTCAGGTGTTCCATCTCGATTTGCTCTGGGGGCTGCTGGCGATTGCGCTGGGGCACATGATCGGCGGCGTGGTGATTGCCCTGGCGTCGGCGCAAGGCCCGCGCATGGGCATTCCGCAAATGGTCCAGAGTCGCGGCCAGTTCGGCCGTTATGGCGCGCTGTTGATCGTGTTTTTTGCGGCGATCATCTACATCGGTTTCTTCATTTCCAACATCGTGCTGGCCGGTAAATCCATCGTCGGCATTGCGCCGTCGGTGCCGGCGCCGTTGAGCATACTGATCGGTGCACTGGCGGCCACAGCGATTGGCGTGATCGGCTACAACTTCATCCACACGCTGAATCGCATCGGTACCTGGGTGATGGGCAGCGCGTTGTTGGCCGGTTTCATTTATATCTTTGCCCATGATCTGCCGGCGGACTTCCTCACTCGCGGCAGTTTCAACTTGTCCGGCTGGCTGGCGACGGTGTCGCTGGGGATCATTTGGCAGATCAGCTTCTCGCCGTACGTGTCCGATTACTCGCGTTACCTGCCAGCGGATATCGGCATTGCCAAGCCGTTCTGGGCGACTTATCTGGGCGCGACGCTGGGCACGATTCTGTCGTTCAGTTTCGGCGCGGTTGCCGTGCTGGCGACCCCGGAAGGCACCGAAGCGATGGTCGCGGTCAAGCAATCGACCGGTTGGCTCGGGCCGATTCTGATGGTGCTGTTTCTGCTCAATATCATCAGCCACAACGCGCTGAATCTGTATGGCGCGGTGCTCTCGATCATCACCTCGATCCAGACTTTCGCCAGCCAATGGACACCAAGCATCAAGGTGCGCGTGGTGTTGTCGAGCGTGGTGCTGGCGGGTTGCTGCGTGGTTGCGCTGGGTGCGTCGTCGGATTTCATTTCCGAGTTCATCGGTTTGATTCTGGCGTTGCTGCTGGTGCTGGTGCCGTGGGCGTCGATCAACCTGATCGACTTCTACCTTATCAAGCGCGGCTGCTACGACATCAGCTCGATCTTCCGCGCCGATGGCGGGGTCTACGGGCGCTTCAACCTGCACGCGATCATCGCTTACTTTATTGGCATCATCGTGCAGTTGCCGTTCGCCAATACTTCGCTGTACGTCGGGCCTTACGCCAATCTGGTCGAGGGCGCAGATTTGTCCTGGCTGGTCGGTCTGGTGGTCACCGTTCCGCTGTATTACTGCCTGGCGACACGTGGGCAGACTGAGCGGAGCAGGGCGGCCAGGCTGGGTTACACCGACTGAGCTGATCCGTTTCCCGACAATGCCCGGCCAAGTGCCGGGCATTGTCGTTTCCGCATCCCGACGGTCAATCAAATTGGCCACATCGATCCCCTTTTGGCCCATCCCCCACTGTGCTCCAGCTACGCTGTCAGCAAGAATCAAAACCACAACAAGACGCTCGACCCTTTTTACCCTTGGCTACCTTTACAGCCGCTGCCGTGTACAGAACATAAAAACCATCGAACTCACGCTGCCTTCTGGGGAACAACCATGGTCACGATGAAACGCATTCTGGGTGCCACTGTGTGTGGGCTGTCGCTGTTGGCCGGCGCGGTCCAGGCTGAGCAACGCGAACTGCGCGTGTACAACTGGGCGGACTACATCCTGCCGTCCGTGCCCAAGGATTTCGCTGCAAAAAGCGGCATCAAAGTGACCTGGGACACCTTCGACACCAACGAATCCCTGGAAGCCAAGTTGCTGACCGGCAACTCCGGTTACGACCTGGTGGTGCCGTCAAACCAGTTCCTCGAAACGCAGATCAAGGCTGGCGTGTTCCAGAAACTCGACAAGTCGAAACTGCCGAACTGGAGCCACCAGGATCCGGAACTGCTGAAACTGCTGGGCAAGAACGATCCGGGCAACCAGTACGGCGTGCCTTACATGGTCGGCACCGTGCTGATCGGCTTCAACCCGGCCAAGGTCAAGGCTGCACTGGGCGACAACGCGCCGGTCGACAGCTGGGATCTGGTGTTCAAACCGGAGAACATGGAAAAGCTCAAATCCTGCGGCGTGGCGATGCTCGATTCGCCGACGGAAATCCTCCCGCTGGCTCTGCATTATCTGGGCCTCGATCCGAACAGCCAGAACCCCGCCGACTATGAAAAGGCCAAGGAGCTGATGCTCAAGGTTCGTCCGTACGTGACCTACTTCAATTCGGCCAAATACATGACCGACATTGCCAACGGTGACATCTGCGTGGCCATCGGTTACTCCGGCAGCTTCTACCAGTTCGGCAACCGCGCCAAAGAGGCCGGCAACGGTGTGGTGGTCGACTGGCGCTTGCCGAAGGAAGGCGCGCCGATCTGGTTCGACACCTTCGCCATTCCGAAAAGCGCGAAGAACGTCACCGAGGCGCACGAATTCCTCAACAACCTGCTCGACCCGAAGGTGATCGCGCCGATCAGCGACTTCCTCGGCTACCCGAATGCGAACAAGGATTCGATGCCGCTGATCAACAAGGAAATCACCGACAACCCGAACCTGACGCCGACCCCGGAAGCGCTGAAAAACCTCTACGTTGTGCAGCCGTTGTCGCAGAAACTTGAGCGTGTGCGTACACGGGTGTGGACCAGCATCAAGTCCGATAAATAACTATCGGCCAAATGAAATCCCTGTGGGAGCGAGCTTGCTCGCGAAGGCGTCGGATCATTCAGCATCATCGTTGAATGACACAGCGCTTTCGCGAGCAAGCTCGCTCCCACAGGTTTATGTAGGGTGTCATTCAGTGCGGCGTTCGGCATCTTTGGTCATCACCAGACTCAGCAAAACCGAACTTAGAATCACCCCACCCACCACCGCCAACGACCACTCCACCGGCATGTGCAGCCACGGCATCAACACCATCTTGCCGCCGATAAACACCAGCACAATCGCCAGCCCATACTTGAGCAGATGAAAGCGGTCCGCCATATCTGCCAGCAGAAAATACAGCGCGCGCAGGCCCATGATCGCGAAGATATTCGATGTGAAGACGATGAACGGGTCAGTGGTCACGGCGAAGATCGCCGGAATACTGTCCACCGCGAACATCAAGTCACTGGCCTCGATCAGCACCAGCACCAGAAACATCGGCGTGGCCCAGCGCACGCCGTTTTGCAGGACGAAAAACCGTTCGCCATGAAACCCGCTGGTGATGCGCATATGCCCGCGCACCCAGCGCAGCAACGGATTCTTGTCCAGATCCGGTTGCTGCTCGGCAAACACCAGCATCTTGATCCCGGTGAAGATCAAAAACACACCGAACGCATACAGCAGCCATTCGAACTGCGACACCAGCCACACCCCGGCAAAAATCATCACCGCGCGCATTACGATCGCCCCGAGCACGCCGTACAGCAGCACCCGTCGCTGCAATTCGGGCGGCACGGCGAAGTAGCTGAAGATCATCACGAAAACGAACATGTTGTCGATCGACAGCGACTGCTCGATCAGATAACCGGTGAGGAATTCGAGGGTTTTCTCCCGGGCGATTTCTGCGCCGAACGCGCCGTGCAGATACCACCAGAGTAGAGCGGCGAAACTCAGCGCCAGCAAACACCAGGCGATGACCCAGGACAAGGCTTCGCGAACCGACACCCGATGCGCCTTGCGCCCACCGAAGACGAACAGGTCCAATGCCAGCATGGCAAGCACGAAGACGATGAAGGCGCCCCACATCCACGGTTCGCCGATATTGATGTTTGTGGCTGGCATGTCACGCTCCCTGTCTATTCTTGGATTGGGGTCAGACGAGGCCATGCTAGCGACGACTTTGCGGCAAAGAAAAATCGTTTATTTCTGCGCAACAGTTCGATAAAAACGAACTATCCGCCCTCGTTGACAGCTCGGGCACTTTTTACGGAGCAATGTTTTCAACGATGAATACCGACATTCTCGAACCTCAAGCGGTGTGCAGTCCGATCACCAGCAGCGCGATTTTCATCGTTGCGACGCTGAATGCCGGGCCGGAAGCCGCGCAAACCGTGAAAGATTGGTGCGGCGATGTCGCCGGGCTGGTGCGTTCGGTCGGCAAGCGCGTACCGACCGGCAATCTGACCTGCATCTGCGGCTTTTCCTCGAACGCCTGGGATCGCCTGTTCGGCAGTCCACGACCAGCGTCACTGCATGGTTTTCGCGAGTTTGGCGGGGAAGGGCGGCACGCGCCGGCAACCCCGGGCGATCTGCTGCTGCACATTCGCGCCGATCAAATGGACCTGTGTTTTGAACTGGCCACGCAGATCATGGCGGTCCTCGGCGATGCAGTGACCGTGGTCGACGAAGTGCAAGGTTTCCGCTATTTCGACATGCGCAGCATCATCGGTTTTGTCGATGGCACGGAAAATCCGGTCGGGCGTAAAGCGGTCAATTTCACCATCGTCGGTGATGAAGACCCGGATTTCAGCGGCGGCAGTTACGTGCTGGTGCAGAAATACCTGCACAACATGACCGCATGGAACGGCTTGAGTGTTGAAGCGCAGGAACGCGTCATTGGTCGCACCAAGCTGTCCGATATCGAACTGGATGATGCGGTCAAACCGAGCAATTCACACAGTGCGCTGACCACCATCACCAACGCTGCCGGCGAGGAAGTGAAAATCCTCCGTGACAACATGCCGTTCGGCCGGCCGGGAGCCGGGGAGTTCGGCACCTTCTTCATCGGCTACGCGCGCTCGCCGGAGCCGATGGAGCAGATGCTGGAAAACATGTTTGTCGGCAAGCCGCCGGGTAATTACGACAAGTTGTTGGATTTCAGCACGGCCGTCACTGGCAGCCTGTATTTCGTTCCTTCAGCCGATTTGCTGGAAGCATTGGCGGATAAATGAAGAAGCCCAGTAAAAGGGTTATAGGAACTCGGTGGCTTGGAGGGCAAGTTTACCGTTAACTATGTGTTTGTTGCCCAAGTGTAAAATTTCATAATCGAAATTTGCCTCAACGAATGTCTTATCGCCATTTTGCTCGATAGATAGTTTGCCTTTAACGCCTTCATATAAAAAACCACCTGTAACAAAACCTACCGAAATTCCCGAAGAATCCTCGATACGGTATTTACCGTTTTTCAACGTGGCGGGAATAAAGATATGGAGCTGATCCAAGGTTGCTCCATTCGTTCTGCGCCCGATGATGCTGATGGTGTCCGGCGTGAAAGAGCGATAGGTATGTTGGGTGGCTTTGAAGTCACCGAAGGTACCAAGTGGCGGGGTAATGGTCGCCTGGAAATGATTGTTGTCTGTGGTGGTGGCATATTTTGTAGAAGGTAGCGGTTGCAGGGATTTGTCGAGGTCGAGTTGAGTGTAGAATTTTTGGTCACTCATGACATGAACTCCTGATTGAGAGTAGTTGATCTCACCGTTGAACAGAGCCTTGCAGGCTCTTCAGTTAATCAGGACGCTACGTGTTGCCTGCAGATAGAACAACTGACAGATCTGTCAGTTGGCAACTTTTAAACAATGTGGTAGCCGGGTTTTATTTTTCAATTGCAAAAGCGTAAGGCGTTCATTTATTTACAGAAGTCTTTTGCCATTCAACGGAAAAACTCTCCCGGCGTTTCACCAAACTGCTGACGAAACGCCGCAATAAACGCCGACGTCGAGTCGTAACCACAGGCCAGCGCAACATCGGTAACGCGTTCACCTTTTTCCAGCGGCGTCAGCGCGCCGAGCAGGCGCAAGCGCTGGCGCCAGGCACGGAAGGTCAGGCCGGTGTCGCGCAAAAACAGGCGCGTAAGGGTCTTTTCGGTGACGTCGAACTTTTCGCTCCAGTGGCTCAGCGTGGTTTGCTGTTCAGGATGTTGTTCCAGGCTCTGGTAGATCTGCTTTAAGCGGGCGTCTTGCGGCAGCGGCAGCATCAAGTCGATCTGCGGCGCTTCGGCCAGTTGATCGAGGATGACCTGGGCGAGGCGTCCATGCGGGCCGCTCTGGTCGTATTCCACCGGAACCTGACTGAACGCGCGGATCAGTTCCCTGAGCAGGTCGCTGACACCGAGCACGTGGCAGCGCTCGAGCGCCCATCCGGCAACGCTGCAATCAATGTACAGGCTGCGCATTTCCGTGTGCGGCGAGCTGAATACCCGATGCGGCACGCCCGCCGGGATCCACACGGCGCGCTCCGGCGGGGCGACGAAGCGGCCGACGCTGGTCTGGATTTCCAGCACACCTTGAATCGCATAGGACAACTGCACCCACGGGTGGCTGTGGCGTCGGGTCAGGGCGCGATTGGGCAGCGATTCGGTGCGGCCGTAGAGTGGACGCGGCAGGCTGGGCAGCCCGGGAATGCTGCGGCGCACGCTTTTGTCATGTCCTTTAGGCGGCATCTTGTGGCTCTTCGGCGTTAGTCGGTAATTGGCAGTCACGTTAGAGTCGTCGGCACGCACTGGCAACCCCCGGATGAACCGACCATGACTCGCCCTCGTTTTTTGCCCGACAACTTCACCCTGACGCTGATCGGTGTCGTGCTGCTGGCCAGTTTCCTGCCGGCCAGCGGCCAGGTCGCCGTCGGCTTCGGCTGGCTGACCAACATCGCCATCGCGCTGCTGTTTTTCCTGCATGGCGCCAAACTGTCCCGCGAATCGATCATCGCCGGCGCCGGCCACTGGCGCCTGCATCTGCTGGTGTTCGGCCTGACGTTTGTGCTTTTCCCGTTACTTGGCCTGGCGCTGAAACCGCTGCTGTCACCGCTGATCGGCGACAAGCTGTACATGGGCATGCTTTACCTGTGTGCACTGCCGGCCACGGTGCAGTCGGCAATCGCGTTCACCTCGCTGGCGCGGGGTAATATTCCGGCGGCGATCTGCAGCGCGGCGGCATCGAGCCTGTTCGGGATTTTCCTCACGCCGCTGCTGGTGACGTTGCTGCTCGATGTCCACGGTGATGGTGGTTCGACGCTGGATGCAATTCTTAAAATCAGCGTGCAATTGCTTCTGCCATTCATTGCCGGGCAGATCGCACGGCGCTGGATCGGCGCGTGGGTCGGACGCAACAAGAACTGGCTGAAGTTCGTCGATCAAGGTTCGATTCTGTTGGTGGTCTACGGCGCGTTCAGTGAGGCGGTCAACGAAGGTATCTGGCATCAGATTCCCGTCGTCGATCTGCTGGGATTGGTGGTGGTCTGCTGCATTCTGCTGGCGCTGGTGTTGCTGGCGTCGACGTTGCTGGGCAAGGCCTTCGGCTTCAGCCAGGAAGACCGCATCACCATTCTGTTCTGCGGCTCGAAAAAGAGTCTGGCCACCGGCGTGCCGATGGCACAGGTGTTGTTTGCCGGCAGCACGATTGGCGTGTTGATTCTGCCGCTGATGCTGTTTCATCAGATTCAGTTGATGGTCTGTGCGGTGCTCGCTCAGCGCTACGCCAAGCGCGCCGAGTCGGTACCCGAGTTGATGGCGCAGGTTGATCCGTGATATTGACCGATCATGTGATTCTCAGAGCGCCGCGCTCAGATGGCCTCGACAGGCTATTCGACATTTATGGTTATCCGGAAACACGTCAGTTTTCGGCTGACTGATTTTTGTCAGGACTACGTTTCAACTCAGACAGGGCTCGCAGCATTTTTCCAGTCTTTCATCATGGTACGATTCGGCGTTTTTTACGGAAATTCAACTGAAGGTTCCATTATGGATAATGAAAATGGCGTGATCTCCGCTTTTGTAGATAATCTGAGAGATCTGGCGGAAGAGTGCGGAGCAATCTTCAAGCATTATCCAACGGGTGGTGCTGATAGAAAAGTATTGGGTGATGTTGTATTCACAAATTCAATGAATTATAGCTTGGTTGAGTTCAAGGATTCCCTGTCGAGCAATAAATCTGAAGAAAGGAAGACTTTACGCGTATACCCGGTTTGTGAGTCACTTTATGAGAACTCGCGTATGCGGAGTCTTCACTATAAGTGCCATTTTTTTGCTGGGGATGATATCGATGGTTCGCAGACCTTCTATGTCTACCGGGACGCGGTATGTAATACGCAAGTATTGCCAGGATTCTTCGGAGAGCGATTGAAGTGTTTGGGTAGTGAATGTGATCCAAGCAAAAAAATTGAATTGTATGATTATGCCGTTGATCTGTTCTCCGACGGTTCTCTGTATGCATTGCCGGTCAAAGAGTTTGATGAGTATCTTAATATGCTTGTCAGCGTCACGACGAAGGGTAAAAAAGGAAGTAAAATTTGTTTGATAGCTGCACGGCGAGACGAGAAAAACAAATGTTTTTCCAAACGTTTTGACAGTGTCGGTGAACTGCATGAATGGTTTCAGAAAGTGGTTCTGAAGATCACAAAAACCAATAGCCCAGGTAGTGGGCAAACAGATGCGTCAGGTTCGAAGCCGAAATCCAATCCGCTAAAACCTTCAAAATCAGGTGGTAGTGGCGGCGGGGACGGCCCGAGCTGAGGGGCTACAATTGGTCCGGAGCGTTAGATCATATTTCTCTCTGGACGAACCAAGGTCCAAAAAATCACTGGTAAATCACTCGGTTCAAATACACAAGCGCTAATCTCCCCCCGAATATCTCACCGCCGCCGCAGCCCGCGAGGGCACGTTCAGCGTGCGCAACAGTGAGGACACATGAATCCGCACCGTGAACGGTGAAATATCCAGTTCGCGGGCGATTTCCTTGTTGGTCTTGCCTTGGGCGATCAAGCGCAGCACGTCCTGCTGACGGGGCGTGAGGGCGGCGCCGGTTTCCAGCGGCAACAGCCCGGACGGCGCAAACTTCACCAGCACTTCACCTTCACGAATCGCCAGAATCGCCTGACCGATTTCATCGGGGGCGATGTTTTTGCCGATAAAGCCGTCGATACCGGCGGCCATCACTTCATTGATCAGTGCTTGATCATCGACCATCGACACTACGATCAATGTCGTTCGCGGCAAGCGTCGACGCAGCTCGGCGAGCTGGCTGACGCAGGTCAGGCCGGGGAATCTGAGATCGAGAATCAGCGTGTCCGGCTCGTCACCCAAAGGCAACAGCGCCAGTACGGCGTCGAGATCGCCCGCTTCTTCGATAACGGCTTCGGGCAGCAACCGCTGTACCGTGCGCAGCATCGCTTCGCGAAACAGCGGGTGATCGTCGGCTATGATAATTCGACAGTTCATGGCATGACCCTCCCTGGGTCAGGCGTTACTCGAGGCTTGCACCTTAGCATCGGGCGCGAAGGTTGCCTGTAGGCTGATTCGGAAACTGACGATTGCCGCACAAGGACGTTTAACCATGAAGTTCGAGAAAAACACCGAACTCGACCAAGCCAATCTGCGCATCATCATCGCCAGTATTGCCGTGGTTTACATGCTCATACTGGGCTTTTTGCCCGGCCAGCGCTTCGATACCTATCTGCCGGTGATCACCTACATCATTGTGTTTTTGCTGGCCTCGATCGGCTTGCGTCAGGCGATTGCGCGTTGGCCGGGGCATTATCCGGCGCGACGGATTTTCGCCATGGTTCACGATTACACCGGCACCTGCTTCGGGCTGGTGATCGGTGGTGAGGCGGCGTTGCCGCTGTATGCGGTGATTATCTGGGTCAACCTCGGCAATGGCATGCGTTATGGCTCGCGCTATCTGGCGATCGCCACGGCGCTGGCGTTAGTGGCGTTGCTGTGTGTTTATCGCCTGACGCCAGTGTGGCAGGCGCAACCCTTCATGGTGTTGATGCTGATGCTTACCAGCACGGTGATTCCGTTTTATGCGCACTTGTTGCTGGAACGTACGCGCAAGGCCTCCGAAGAAGCGGTGGCGGCGAATCTGGAAAAGTCGCGATTTCTCGCTCAGGCCAGTCATGATTTGCGCCAGCCGATTCATTCGATTGGTCTGTTTACCGCGTGCCTGCGTGAGTCGCACTTGGGTGAAGACGAGCGGCGGTTGGTCGACAACATCGACCGTTCGTTGCTCAACGTGTCGCAATTGTTCCGCTCGATTCTCGACCTATACACCCTCGACAACGGGCGCGTGTTGCCCAAACTGCAAAGCGTGAATCTCGGCGAATGGCTGGCGGAGCTAATCCGTCAGAACGCCGAGGCGGCGCGTTGGGCAGGGGTGGAGCTGCGTTTGCGTCCTTGTTCCTACTGGGTTCAGACCGATCCGGCGTTGCTGGCGACCATGGTGCAGAACGTGCTGTCCAACTGCTTCAAATACGGTGCGCACCGGCCCCTATTGATCGGCGTGCGCCGGCGCGGGGCAGGGCTGGCCATTGTGATTTATGACCAAGGCAACGGTATCGCCGATGAGCATCTGGGCAAGGTGTTCGATGAGTTTTATCGGGTGCGGCAAGTGCGCGACAAGGATGTCGAAGGCGTTGGGCTCGGGCTGTCGATCGTCAAGCGGTTGGGGGAGTTGATCGGTGTAGGAGTTGCTCTGCGCTCGCGGCTCGGGCGGGGAACGGCGGTGACTTTGTACGGCTTGCCGATCACCGCGCCGCCGCAGGTAACGGTCAATCGTGATGAGGCGCGTCAGGTCGGTTTGCTGACCGGGTTGAAGGTGTGTCTGGTGGAGGATGATCGCAACGTATTGCTCGCGACGTCGGCGCTGCTGGAGCGTTGGGGCTGTGTGGTTCAAGCGGAACTGAGGGGGCAGGATTTGATGACCGACTGCGACATCATCGTCGCCGACTATGACCTCGGCACCCACGCCACTGGCATCGAATGCATTGACGATGTGCGTAAGCGGAGAGGCTGGGCGGTGCCGGCGATGATCATCACTGGGCACGACGTCGAAAAAATCCAGGCGGCCCTGCAAGACCGTGACATTGCCATTCTGTCCAAACCGGTACGCCCGGCCGAACTGCGCGCAACCTTACGAGCGCTGCGCGACTGCGAAACCCAAACCCTGTAGGCGCTGCGGCATGCTGCGATCTTTTGATCTTCATTTTCAGGATCAAAATCAAAAGATCGCAGCTTCGTTACACTCGACAGCTCCTGCAAAGTTAGTGCTTGTTCAGCGCTTGCACAGGTAATCCTGGGTGATGGTGGTCTGCAGGCAGTTGTACTGCCCCATGGTGCGGCAGTTGTTTTTCTCGGAGCCGGTAACCTCGGCGTTTTTGTAGCCCCAGGTCTTGCAGCGTTGTGCGGCGACGGTCAGGCCTTGTTCGGCGCTGGTCTGGCCGCTTTCGAACTGGCCCAGGTCATAGGAGACCTGAACGATGCCATCGTTTTTGCTGCCGCCGGTGGCTTCCCATTGTTTTGGCGTGGCGCAGCCAGTCAGGAACAGGGCGCTGAGGGTGAGAGTTGCGATCAGGGTTTTCATGGGCAAACGGTGTCCTTTACCGACGTGATGGAATTACTGGAATGGAATCGGCGAAGCGCCTTTTGGCAGGCACGACAACGGCGGCGACATGATGCCCATGCTCGCCACGGCGATGATGACGCCACTCGGCAACTCACAGTTGTATTCCCCGGCCGTGGTGTACGCGGTGTAGTAGGTGAGGGTGCTGTCGTTGCGGATGTTGTCGATTTTCGACACCGGTTTACCGATCACCGTTTGCGCGCGTTCTTTCATACTCGCTTCAGTGGGTTTGACGGTCTGGCAGCCGGCCACGCCGAGCAGCACGGCACCGAATACGGCGATTTTGGTGAGGTTTGCATGCAGTTTCATGGTGTGTCTTCCTTGGTATTGTTCTGATTTCCAGGCACAACGATCCCGCACGCTGCGAGCAGGCAACGTTGAGGAGCATCGAGGGGTGCGGGGGAATATAACGCCAGCTGACAGGGCGGTCGATTAGCACAAATGTGCTAGTGCAGTGGGGGATCGACGGGCATTAGGCGCTTCTCTTCCTGCCCGATTGGGTCAAAGCTCAAATCAGTCTAAAAACTCTGATTCAAGTCCACGAGGCTTTGCTAGGCTCAAAGATGTAGGCGAAGACGCAGACTGATGCGCAATCGGATAGCAAGGGGGCGTGGGGCGCGCTCCGAAAGGTACACGGTTAGAAAGATCTCCGCGCTGAGATCCAGCCCTTATGCCGTGTGAAGCAGCCGGGGCCGTACCTTTTCAATTTGGCCCGGTACTGTGGGAAGCCCGATAAACCTTGTAAGCCAGAGACCAGCACTGGCCGCCTGCTCGAACATCAAAGCCCGCTACGTGCGGGCTTTGTCGTTCTTGCCAGGTCAGATCGATTGCAGCGCCTGCGCCAGGTCGGCACGCAGGTCTTCAACGTCTTCAACGCCCACTGACAGACGCACCAGACCATCGCCGATGCCCAGTTTGGCGCGGGTATCCGCCGGAATGGTCGCGTGGGTCATGATCGCCGGGTGCTCGATCAGGCTCTCCACGCCACCGAGACTTTCCGCCAGGGCGAAGATCTTCACGTTCTCGAGAAAGCGCCGCGCGCCATCCAGATCGCTGTTCAGATCCACGGAAATCATCCCGCCGAAACCGCGCATCTGACGCTTGGCCAATTCATGCTGCGGATGTGAGGCCAGCCCCGGATAGTAGACGCGTTTGACCTGCGGCTGCTGTTCCAGCCACTGCGCCAGATCCAGCGCGTTGCTGCAATGACGTTCCATGCGTAATGCCAGGGTTTTCACCCCGCGCAGGGTCAGAAATGCGTCGAACGGCCCGGCAATCGCACCCACCGCGTTCTGCAAGAAGCCCAGCTTCTCGGCCAGTTCTTGGTTCTGGCCAACCACGGCGATGCCGCCGATCACGTCGGAGTGGCCGTTCAGGTATTTGGTGGTCGAGTGCAGCACGATGTCGAAACCCAACTCCAGCGGCCGCTGGATATACGGGCTGGCAAAGGTGTTGTCGGCCACGCTGATGATCCCGCGAGCGCGGCAGATACGGGCGATAGCGGCGAGGTCCGACAGGCTCAGCAGCGGGTTGGTCGGTGACTCGACAATCACCAGGCGTGTGTCGTCCTGCAGCGCCGCTTCGAACGCCGCCAGGTCAGTCAGATCGACGTAGCTGAAACGGTGTCCGGCACTGCGCTGACGGACCTTGTCGAACAGGCGGAACGTGCCGCCGTACAAGTCATTGCCGGAGATGACGTGCGAACCGGCATCGATCAGTTCGAGCACCGTGGAAATCGTCGCCAGCCCGGAGGCGAACGCGAACGCCTGGGTGCCGCCTTCAAGGTCCGCCACGCAACGCTCCAAGGCAAAACGCGTCGGGTTGTGCGAGCGCCCGTAATCAAAACCCTTGTGCACGCCGGGGCTGTCTTGCAGGTACGTGGAGTTGGCGTAGATCGGCGGCATCAGCGCGCCGGTGGTCGGGTCCGGCGTCTGCCCGGCGTGGATCACCCGGGTCGCGAAGCCTTGGGATTTATCGTCGTGCTGACTCATGCGAGGGATCTCCGTAATTGGTTGAGCATGTCGGTGCGGGTGATCAGGCCATGGAAGCCCGACGTGTCGGCAATGATGGCGACGAGGCCACGGCTGAGCACCGCTTCCAGCTCGGAAAGAGTGGCGCCGGGGGCGAGGGTTTGCAGTTTGTCGGTCATCACGCTGGAGACCGATTGACTGAAACGGGAAGCGTCTTCATGCACCGGCAGGAGGATGTCCGATTCGTCGATCACACCGACCAGTTGCTTGCCTTCCACCAGCACCGGCAACTGCGAAACATCCGCCAGGCGCATGCGCTGGAACGCGGTCAGCAGGGTGTCGTCGGGGCCGACGCTGATCACGCGGCCATCCTCGAAACGGCGGGCGATCAAGTCACGCAGGTCGCCATAACCTTTACGCTGCAACAGGCCTTGATCGGTCATCCACTGGTCGTTGTAGACCTTCGACAGATAGCGCGTGCCGGTGTCGCAGACGAAACTCACCACACGTTTCGGCTCGGTCTGTTCGCGGCAATAACGCAGCGCCGCCGCGAGCAGGGTGCCGGTCGAGGAGCCGCCGAGAATGCCTTCGGCCTTGAGCAACTGACGCGCGTGATCAAAGCTTTCTTCGTCACTGATCGAGTAGGCGTGGCGCACGCTGGAGAGGTCGGTGATCGACGGAATGAAGTCTTCACCAATGCCTTCCACCACCCATGAACCCGGCGTTGGCAGGGAGCCGTCGCGGCTGTATTGCGCCATCACCGAGCCGACCGGGTCGGCCAGGACCATTTCCAGATCCGGTTGCACACGCTTGAAGAAGCGGCTCAGGCCGGTCAGCGTGCCGGCCGAACCGACACCGACGACGATGGCGTCCAGATCATGTTCGGTCTGCGCCCAGATCTCTGGAGCGGTGCTGCATTCGTGGGCCAGAGGGTTGGCCGGGTTGTTGAACTGATCGGCGAAAAATGCGCCGGGAATGTCTTTCGCCAAACGCGCGGCGACGTCCTGGTAATACTCGGGATGGCCCTTGCCGACGTCGGAGCGGGTGATGTGCACTTCGGCGCCCATGGCCTTCAAGTGCAGGACTTTTTCGGTGGACATTTTGTCCGGCACCACCAGCACCACGCGATAGCCTTTGGCGCGGCCAACCAGTGCCAGGCCGAGGCCGGTGTTGCCGGCCGTGGCTTCGACAATCGTGCCGCCGGGTTGCAAACGACCATCACGTTCAGCCGCGTCGATCATGGCCAGACCGATGCGGTCCTTGATCGAACCACCAGGGTTCTGCGATTCAAGTTTGAGAAACAGTGTGCAAGGCCCGGTGTCGAAGCGGGTGACTTGAACCAGCGGAGTGTTGCCGATCAGCCCAAGTACGGCAGGGCGTGATTCCTTAGACATTTCTTCACCTCTTTGTGGTGTTGATCGCGTTCCATTCGCGGGGAAAAGACTCGCGTGCAACATAGGCTCAGACATCAGCTGTCGCAACCTTTAGTCGGTCGCCAACTCAGCCATTTCGATCTAACGATAGATCGAAATCAAAGACCTGCCGGCGCGGGTTTGAGTGCGTTTACACAGAGGCGTCATCGAGTTTTCAAAGGGCGTCGTCACGCTCACCAATCGCTTGATCTGCGAAGAAATTTACTGCTGCGAAAACGGCTTGGTGAGTCTGGCAGTGCACAAGTCAGAGGGGTTTTCAGCGATGATTTGATCATGAGAGAAACTCGTGTTGATCAAGATTAAAATGAGTTTGTCTCACTAGTGACCGATGCCGACAATGGCCGCCATCAACAAGACATTGGAGTTGTTTGTTATGGCACTGGCCCATTCCCTTGGATTTCCGCGCATCGGTCGCGACCGCGAACTGAAGAAAGCGCAAGAGGCGTTCTGGAAAGGAGAACTGAACGAGGCCGGCCTGCGTGATGTTGGCCGTGAGCTGCGCAAGGCCCACTGGGACTTGCAGAAAAACGCCGGCATCGAATTGCTGCCGGTCGGCGATTTCGCCTGGTACGACCAGGTGCTGACGCACTCGCTGATGTTCGGCGTGATCCCTGAGCGCTTCCGTCCGCATGACGGCAAAGCCACTCTGCAGACCCTGTTCGGCATGGCCCGTGGCGTCAGCGACAGCTGCTGCGGCGGTGCGCACGCCCAGGAAATGACCAAGTGGTTCGACACCAACTATCACTATCTGGTCCCGGAATTCAGTGCGGATCAACAGTTCCAGTTGGGCTGGGATCAACTCTTCGATGAAGTCGAAGAAGCCCGCGCACTGGGCCACAACGTCAAACCGGTGATCATCGGCCCGCTGACGTATCTGTGGCTGGGCAAGGCCAAAGGTGCCGAGTTCGACAAGCTGGAATTGCTCGATCGTTTGCTGCCGTTGTACGGGCAGATCTTCGCGCGTCTCGCCGCCCAAGGCGTCGAGTGGGTGCAGATCGACGAGCCGATTCTGGTGCTCGACCTGCCGCAGGAATGGAAGAACGCGTTTGAGCGTGCCTATAACCAGATTCAGCGCGATCCGCTGAAAAAACTGCTGGCCACCTACTTCGGCGGTCTGGAAGAAAACCTCGGTCTGGCGGCGAACCTGCCGGTCGACGGTTTGCACATCGATCTGGTGCGTGCGCCGGAGCAATATCCGACCATTCTTGATCGCTTGCCGGCTTATAAAGTGTTGTCCCTGGGCGTGGTCAACGGCCGTAATGTCTGGCGCTGCGATCTGGAAAATGCCCTGGCGACTTTGCAGCATGCGCACGAGCGTCTGGGCGATCGTCTGTGGGTCGCGCCGTCCTGTTCGTTGCTGCACAGCCCGGTGGATCTGGGCCGTGAAGACAAGCTCGATGCCGAGTTGAAAAGCTGGCTGGCCTTTGCCGTGCAGAAGTGCGAAGAAGTGGCGGTGCTGGCTCAAGCGGTCAACGAACCCGAGGCGCCGAAAGTGCTGCGTGCTCTGACTGAAAGCCGTTCGGTGCAGGCTGCACGTGCCGCTTCGCCGCGTATTCACAAACCTGCGGTGCAAGCGCGGGTTGCCGCTATCACGGCCAAGGACAGTCAGCGTCAGTCGCTGTTCGCCCAGCGCATTGCCAAGCAACGCGCGGGGCTGGATCTGCCGCTGTTCCCGACCACGACGATCGGTTCGTTCCCGCAAACCGCGTCGATCCGCCTCGCTCGCCAGTCGTTCAAACAAGGCAAGTTGACCGAAGCCGAATACACCGAAGCCATGCACAGCGAGATCCGTCACGCAGTGGAAATCCAGGAGCGTCTGGGCCTGGATGTGCTGGTGCACGGTGAAGCCGAGCGTAACGACATGGTCGAATACTTTGCCGAGCAACTGGATGGCTACGTATTCACCCGTTTTGGCTGGGTGCAGAGCTACGGTTCGCGCTGCGTGAAACCGGCGGTGATCTTCGGCGACCTCAGCCGTCCGAAAGCCATGACGGTCGAGTGGATCCGCTACGCCCAAGGCCTGACCGACAAGGTCATGAAAGGCATGCTGACCGGTCCGGTGACCATGCTGATGTGGTCGTTCCCGCGTGAAGACGTGAGCCGTGAAGTGCAGGCCCGGCAACTGGCCTTTGCGGTCCGCGATGAAGTGGTCGATCTGGAAGCCGCCGGCATCAAGATCGTGCAGATCGACGAAGCGGCGTTTCGTGAAGGCCTGCCGTTGCGTCAGGCGCAGTGGCAGCCTTATCTGGACTGGGCGACGGAAGTGTTCCGCCTGTGCGCCTCCGGTGTGCGCGACGAAACGCAGATCCACACGCACATGTGCTACAGCGAATTCAACGATGTGATCGAATCTATCGCGGCGATGGATGCCGACGTGATCACCATCGAAACCTCGCGTTCCGACATGGAGTTGCTGGATGCCTTCGAAGCCTTCGCTTATCCGAACGAAATCGGCCCGGGTGTCTACGACATCCACTCGCCACGCATCCCGGATGCTTCGGAAATGGCTAATTTGCTGCGCAAGGCTGCCAAGCGGATTCCGGCCGAGCGGCTGTGGGTCAACCCGGATTGCGGTTTGAAAACCCGCGGCTGGCCGGAGACGGAAGCGGCGCTGGTGCACATGGTTACTGCCGCCCGGCAGCTGCGTAAAGAGTTGGCGTAACGCTCAACCGGTATGACACCCGACCCTGTGGGAGCGAGCTTGCTCGCGAAGGCGTCCTGTCAGTCAACATCAATGCTGGATGATCCGCCGCCTTCGCGAGCAAGCTCGCTCCCACAGGGTGTTGTGTAAGTCAGGCGATTTTGGATGGCCTCACGGGGCCCGCAGTTGCTACTGTGCCCAGCCGCAGTTCAGGTGTTTGCCGCTACATGAGTGATCAACCCGTTATCCAAACCGTGTCTGACGCGGACATTCCCGAGGTGCTGGATTTCGTCTTAAAGGCCCGCGCCGAGCTTTTCCCCAAACTCAGCGCGACGGGCATGCCTGATGATCTTGTGCGTTTTGCCGAGGTTTATCTGCATGGGGCAGGGCGCTTTCTGATTGCTCGTCATGCGGGGCAGATTGTGGCCTCGATAGGTTATCTCCCTTACGACCGACGCTTCCCAAACCTTGATTATCCCGACCTTAAAGTGGTGGAAATCGTCCGTCTGTTTGTCCTGCCATCGCAGCGCCGCTCAGGTCTGGCCGGCACGCTATATCGATCAATCAAGGATCTGGCACTCGCCAACAAAGTAGAAGTGATCTACCTGCACACCCATCCGTTTTTACCGGGCGCCATTGAGTTCTGGCAGCGGCAAGGTTTCGACATTATTGACGTCGACACTGACCCGGTCTGGCAGACCACTCACATGCACAACGTCATGAGTGAAATCGAAGAATCTGCGCCCCATCAAACGGGTCCGTCAGATAGTGCGCCCTGACCCCGAACGTCTCCTGCAACCGCTGCGGTGTCAGCACCGCCAACGGTTCGCCCAGCGCTACCAGTCGCCCGCGCTCCAGCACCGCCAGACGATCACATTTCAACGCCTGATTAAGATCATGCAAAGCAATCAGCGTGGTCACCGGCAACGCCTGCACCACGTTGAGAATGGTCAGTTGATGCTGAATGTCGAGGTGGTTGGCCGGCTCGTCGAGCAACAGAATCTGCGGTCGCTGCGCCAGTGCCCGAGCGATGTGCACCCGCTGCCGTTCCCCCCCCGACAGGCTGCGCCACAGACGGGTGCGCAGGTGCATCGCGTCAACGTCGGTCAGCGCCTGCTGAACAATGACGTCGTCGTCCGCCGACCACGGTTGCAGCGCCGACAGCCAAGGCGTGCGCCCCAACGCCACGGCATCGAACACGCGAATACCGTCGTCGGTGTCGGCCTGCTGCTCGACCACCGCAAGCTTTTGCGCAATGCTGCGCCGGGCCATTTTGCCGAGACGCTGCCCTTCAAGCAGCACCTCGCCGGCGCTCGGTTCGCGCAACCCGGCCAGCAGTTTGAGCAGGGTGGATTTGCCGGATCCATTCGGCCCGACGATGCCGAGGGTTTCGCCGCGCTGAACTTCAAGGCTGACACCGCTGAGCAACTCGGCGCCGCGCACTTTGAAGCTCAGACCAGAACAACTCAAAACACTGCTCATCGCGCCGATCTCCGACCCACCAGAATCAGGGCAAACACCGGCGCACCGACCAACGCGGTAATCACCCCGACCGGAATCACCTGACCCTTGATCAGCGTGCGCGACAGCACATCAGCGGCAATCAGAAACACCGCGCCGCCCAACGCACTGGCCGGCAGCAAACGTGCATGACCGGTGCCGAGCAACAGCCGCGCGGCGTGGGGAATCACCAGTCCGACAAAGCCGATCGAACCGACAATCGACACCATCACCGCCGTCACCAGCGCCGCACAGCCAATCAACAAAATCTGCACACGTCGCACCGGAATGCCGAGGGATGCCGCCGAATCCGCGCCAAAGGTAAACGCATCCAGCGCCCGCCGATGCCACAGACACACGACCAGTCCCAACACGGCCACCGGCACCGCCAGCCACACCGACGGCCAGCGCACGCCGCCAAGATTGCCCAGCAGCCAGAACATGATCCCGCGCGCCTGTTCGGAACTGGCCGAGCGGGTAATCAGAAACGCAGTGAGCGCATTGAACAGTTGCGAACCGGCGATCCCGGCAAGAATGATCTGCCCGGTGCCGCTGGCCGAACCGCTGACCCGCGCCAGCAGAATCACCAGCACGAACGCCGTGACCGCGCCGGCGAAGGCGCCGACTGACAGCGAGATCATTCCTGCGCCAACACCAAGCAGCGCCACCATCACCGCCCCGGTCGAGGCACCGGCAGAAATCCCCAGCAGATACGGATCGGCCAACGGGTTGCGCAGCAGCGATTGCAAAATCACCCCGCACGTCGCCAGACCGGCACCGCACGCGGCCGCGACCAGTGCGCGGGTCAGGCGGTAGTTCCAGACGATGCCTTCATCGATGGGATCCAGCGCGTACCCTGCGCCCCACAATTTGTTCGCCAGCACTTGCACGACCACGCCCGGTTCAATCGAGGTTTCACCGATGGCCACGCCAGCGACCACGGCAATCAACAGTATCGCCAAGGCTAATAGGGTGCGGATCAGGCTGGCACTCATTGCGACAGGTCATAGCCGTTGATGGCCGTGGCCAGATGCTCGATGCCGTCGAACATGCGCAGGCTCGCCTGCATGGCCATGGCGTCAAGAATGATGATGCGGTTGTGTTTCACCGCGTCCATGTTGCGTGTCACCGGGTCGCTGCGCAGGAAGGCGAGTTTCTTTTCATAGTCGTCGGCGGGGAAGCGACGGCGATCCATGCGCGCGATGACCAGGAAGGTCGGGTTGGCCTTGGCGATTGTTTCCCAGCCGACCGTTGGCCACTCCTCATCGGACTCCACCACGTTGCGCACGCCGAGGGTGCTGAGCATGAAGTCGGGAATGCCTTTGTGCCCGGCCACGAATGGCTCGATGTCCATTTGCGCGCTGGAAAACCAGACCAGCGCACTGGCGTCCTTCAGCTGTTTGCCTTGGGCGGTGGCAATCGAATGGGCGAGGCTGGCCTTGAGCTCGTCGTTGAGCTGCTGGCCACGCTCCTGCACATCGAAGATCTGCGCCAGTTGGCTCACGCTCTTGTAAATCGTCTCGATGCGAAACGGCGCCAGTCGCGTGCCGTCGGCGCCGACGAGGTTGTCCTTGGCTTCGCAATCGGAAGGCAGCAGATAGGTCGGAATCTTCAATTCATGAAATTGCTCGCGGGTGCCGACCGCGCCTTGCGGGCCGACCATCCATTCCAGCTCCACGGCGACCAGTTCCGGGCGCTTGCCGATCACCGATTCGAAACTTGGCTCGTTGTCAGCCAAACGCTCGATCTTGTCGTCCTGGGCTTTGTATTTGGTCAGCACATTGTTGAACCACAACGACGTGCCGACGACTTTGTCGCCCAGGCCCATGGCGTAGAGTATTTCCGTGCCGGCCTGGCCGATGGTCACGGTGCGCGTCGGGGCGTGCTGGAAGGTCAGGCTGCTGCCGCAGTTTTCGATCGTCAACGGGTAGACAGTCGGGGCCGCCTGCGCCATGGCGCCAAGGGTCAGGCCGGTGATGAGGGTGGCGATGCGGGGCAGCAGCATGGGGCAGTCTCCGAGGGAACCGTACGGGGAGCGGGAGAGTACGGTCTGGAAACACACCATCGAACGCGGTCAGGAAAACAGCGCAAGGCCGGGCAGCCAACGAAGACGCGCACGGCACGATGTCCTTCCCGGACACCCCGCCGGTTAGTAGTCACTGTGCCGGCAGGTCTCCTGACTGATGCGTCATCGTCTGGCTCCGGCCTTCCCGGGATTTACCCAGTGGCAGTCGTGGAGCAGGCTCGGCACCTACAGTTGCGGGGGCAGTTCCGATCAATGCTGTGCAAGCACCTCGGATTCCCTGTTAGTCCCCTTCGGGAACCGGCGGCGGCATGGTAGTCGATCGAGCCGCTGAAGGGGAGACGAATCTGCCGTGGGGAGGATTAGTGCTGGCTCATCAAACCGTGCAACACGCCTAAACGCAGGCCCGGTTCGGAGGGCAGCATTTGCGCAATGCCGAACACTTTGAATGCCGCGAGCATCAACACCAGACCGCCGGGCAGGATGCTTTGACGATGCGCTTGCAGCCCGGCCAGTTGCAGTTGCTGGACGTTGTTCACCTTCAGCAGAAGCAACGACAGGCGTAGGAGCCCGCCGTAGGTGATGCCGTCCTGACCGTAGTCGTTGAGGCGATTGGCCTTGAGCACTTTGGCGAGCATGCGCGCGGTGCCGGAAGAGCCGATGGTTTGCTGCCAGCCCTGAGCACGGTAGCGCCGGGCAACCTTTTCAAACTGCAGAATGGCGAAACGTTCGGCCTCCTGTAGCGCGCCGGCAGACACATCGCCGCCGCGAAAGAACCTCGAGCTCAAGGTGCCGCTGCCAATGGCGATGCTTTCGGTGAGCAACGGTTGCGAGCCTTGGCCGAGGATCAGCTCGGTTGAGCCGCCGCCGATGTCGACCACCAGGCGCAGGTCTTCAGCGCTTGGCAAGGCGTGGGTCACGCCGGCGTAGACCAGACGCGCTTCTTCATGGCCGCAAATGACGTCGATGGGAAAGCCCAGATGCCGCTCGGCACTGGCGAGAAACAGTTGCGCGTTGTCCGCCTCGCGCACCGCGCTGGTTGCCACCGCACGCACTCGGCCGGCCTCGAAACCGCGCAGCTTTTTGCCGAACCGCGCCAACGCCTGCCAGCCGCGATCCAGCGCCAAGGCATCCAGCGCGCCGCCGTCAAAGCCTTCGGCAAGTCGCACCGGTTCACGCAGGGTTTTCACTTCCTGAATCTGCAAGCCTTTGCGGCTGCGCACCGACTGGCCGATCATCAGGCGAAAGGCATTCGAACCCAGGTCGATGGCGGCAAATAGCGAGGCGTCGTCTTTCATGGGAATCCTTGCAGAGCGTCCGTCGCGAGGCTCAAGACGGTTTGCGAGGATTCTGCCGTGATCTTGATGACATCCTGATGACGGGGCGGGGGCGGTTGAATGAATGTGTGGCTGTCACGACACTGTCATTATCCGGCGTCTATGCTGAGGCCAATACATCGCGTGTTCTTAAAGTTTTTGCTGCCATTCGTGGCAGCTTTTTTTTGCCTGCGATTTGGCTGTTGATCGTTCCCACGCTCCGTGTGGGAACGCAGCCCTTGACGCTCCGCGTCACTGGACGCAGAGCGTCCCTAGAGGCATTCCCACGCGGAGCGTGGGAACGATCAGCGCGGGGGGGGCGATCAATCAGCAGGACTGTGGGGTTTCGCCCCGGGCCAGACGCGCATTGATGTCGGCGATCACCTCAGGCAAATCGGCAATGGTATCGATCAGATAATGCGGGCGCGAGGGGGCGAACATCTTGCCGATCCGTGCCCGCTCTTCAGCCAGTCGATCCGACGGCAGCGCCTTGTATTGCTCGTAGGTCAGGCCCAGCGCGTTGCCGGAGCAGGTCAACGCCACCGTCCACATGCCGGCGGCGCGCCCTTCGAGAATCCCCGGCCAGGTGTCATCGACCTTGACGCATGCCGCCACGTCATTGATGCCGAGAGCAATCACGTTGGCCAAGGCCTGCGCCGGATAGGGCCGACCATTCGGCACTTCATCAGTGGCGACGACATGATCGGCGACGTAGCCATTTTCCCGCGCCAGTTCGACGACCTTGGCCATCACTACCGCCGGATAACCCGAGCAGGAGCCGATTTTCAGACCCTTGTCGCGCAACGCCGCAATCGCTTCGAGCGCACCCGGGATCAACGCCGAATGCAGGGCGATTTTCTCGATCTGCAGCGGCATGAAACGTTCGTAGATCGCCGTCACATCGTCATCGCTCGGCTCGCGGTCGAATGCTGCACGATAACGCTCGGCAATCTGCGGCAGGTTGCACAGGGTGCGGATGTGATCCCATTTGCCCATGCCCATCGGCCCGCGCGCTTCTTCCAGCGATACCGCGACGCCGAACTCGGCAAAGGCTTCGACGAAAATCTGCGTTGGCGCAAACGAGCCGAAATCGACAACGGTGCCGGCCCAGTCGAGGATCGCGGCTTGCAGGTGAGTCGGTTGTTGGTACTGCATGGTCAATCTCCGTTTTCGGGTAAGCGTGGGCCGTCCCTCGGCAATGAGGTAGGCGGTCAAGGGTCAATGCTGATCAGGTCAGCGGTGGATTCGAATCAAACAGTTCGGCAATCACTGGCCGGTTCCTGCGGATGCCGAGGCAGCACAGGTGGTATTCGATAAAGAACGGGTGGTCGACAAAGGTGATCGGCGTGGTACCCGGGGTCTCGGCATACTCGACGGCCGAGACGAAACCGATGCCGATGCCTTTGACGATGGCGTGCACGATGGCTTCGCGGCTGTTGAGTTGCATGACGCAATTGAGCTCGATATCGAGGCGCTTGCAGCTTTCTTCCACCAGTTGCCGGGTGCGCGCACTTTTCTCGCGCATTACCCATTTTTCGCCGCTGATCTCGCTGATGTGAACCTGCGCCTGACTGGCCCACGGATGGTCATCGCGGACCACGGCGATGATCGGATAGCGGTGATACAACCGCGTGTGGAAGCGTTCATCGAATTCCGACAAGGCCAGAATCGCCACATCGATATCGAAGTTGAACAACCGCGCCAGGGTGTCCTTTTCCGAAGAAAACGAAGTTTCCAGTTCGATATCCGGATGGCGCTGCATCAGCTCATAGGTCAGGTTCATGGCAATCGGCGGCGACACTGCACCGAGGCGCAACATGCCGGTTTTGCGTTGCTTGAAGCTCTGCAACAGCTGCACGGCTTCATCCTCCTGACCGAACAGGCCCTGAGTGATCGCGTAGAGCTTGTGCCCGGCGGCGCTCATTTCGATGTAGCGTCCACGGCGATGGAACAGCTCGACCGAGAAGGTGTTCTCCAGTGCGTTGACCTGTTCGCTGACGGTCGGCTGACCGACGCTCAGGTACTCCGCCGCAAGGGTAAAGCTGCCGGTCTTGGCCACCGCATGAAACGAACGCAACCACTTGTGATACTGGTACATGCAAGCCCCATCAGCGTCGAATGAACAATGCCACTGCCGCGCTGCACAGGCAGGCGCTGGTGACCACTATGAAGATGAGAGACGTGTTTGCCGTGGTGTCAAGCAAACGACCGATCATCGGCTCAGCCAACCCGGCGAACAGGTAGGACGAGAAGTTCATGATTCCGGTCGCCGTACCCGCGCGTTTGGCACCGACCAGGTCGGGACACAGCGCCCAGAAACTCGAGGCCGGGCCGTAGACGAAGAAGCCGCAAAGGAACAGGGCGACCAGACCGATCACGCTGTGTGGCGGCAGGCTCCACATCCACAAACTGGTCGCAGCACCCAGCACCATATAAAGCATGATTGCCAGATAACGTTTGGAGCCGAACAGCTTGTCCGACACCCAGCCGTTGCTCAACGCACCGACCGCCATGCCGACGGGGAGGGCGACGGTGATCCATTTCGGGTCGACCATGCTGTCGCCGCTTTTCCAGTTGGCGCCGAGAAAATGCACCGGCACCCAGACGATCAAGCCGTAGCGCGCCGCGTTCTGAAAGCCCAGTGACAGCGCGGCGATCAGCAGCCGGGGATTCCTCAGCACCGCTTTATAGCGTTGCGCCGAGGACTCGACTTCGCCATGGGCGGCTTCCTGATGTTTGTCGTCAGCGTTGGCCACACCGGTGTCGCCCACCGGTTCGAAGCCCAGATCCTGCGGGCGTTCGCGGGCTACCAGATAGAAAATGATCCCGCCGGCGAGCATCAACAGCACCGGCAAGCGGAAGATCCAGCGCCATTCCAGTTGCAGCACTTCGAGCACGACGATAGAGGTGACGTACGACAGAATCGACGCGCAACCGGCGGCGAAGGTGTAGAAGCCATAGACCTTGCCGCGCTCGCCGGCCGCCCACCAATTGGCAATCAGCCGCCCGCCCGGCGCCCAGCCCAAGGCCTGAAAGTAACCGTTGACGCCCCACGGCAGAATCAGGCTGGTGAACCCACCGGCAAAACTGGTCACCCAGTTGGCACCGCAGGACAACACCGCACCGAGGGTCATGATGCGCCGGCCACCGAATTTATCGGCGAGGTTGCCGTTGATCGCCTGACCAATCGCGTAGGCCCAGAGCATCGCCGCGGAGGCCCAACCGAGGGTTTCCTTGCTCAGGCCGAACTCGGCCTGAATCCCCGGAATGGCAAAACCGAAGGTCTGCCGACCGGTGTAGAAAAACAGGTAACAGAACATCGCTGCCAGCAGCATGCGCCACTGCGCGACCCGGAACGAGGCAGAACGTACGGCGAGACCAGGCATGGTTTGGGCACGATTCATGATCTTTTCCTTATTGTTGTGGAGTCCCGCCATTTGTCGTCGGCGGGTGCACTCTTTTTCGGTGCGACAGGAAATCACCGCAGCGTTGTACGCCGCCGGCTGTGCTTGGGTCGTTCAGTGTTCGGGCGACGTCAGGCGGCTTGTGATCCGATGAAGTTTTTGCCGCGCGCGCCCTGCATCGCGAGGTGGATGATGGCTTCGGCGTCCTTGGCCGAGACGCCGTAATCGGCAAACTCGGTCTTCACCCCGAGGCTGTGGAGGAACTCGCGCAACTGCTGTTGGGCTTTGCCCAGGTCCGCGCCGAATACCCGTTGCAAGGTACGGTCGCGCGTGGCGTCGTGACCCCAGGCCAAACCCAATACCAGCGGCAAGGTGAAGGAGCAGGCGATGCCGTGGGGCAAGCCGTGGCGCAAGGTCATCTCATAGGAAATCGAGTGCGCCAGCGCGGTTTTGGTGTTGGAGAACGCCAGCCCGGCCTTAAGCGCAGCCAGTGCCATGCGGCTGCGCAATTCGTGACTGGAGAGGTCTTTGTGCAGGCGCGGCAGGCATTCGAGAATGTCCTCGATCGCGGAGATCGCGAAGGTGTCCGAGACCGGGTTGGCGTTGACATTCCAGATCGCTTCCAGCGCGTGGGACAGCGCATCGAGCCCGGTGGACACGGTGACGCTGGCCGGCACGGTGAGCATCAGTTGTGGGTCGATGATCGCCACCCGTGGCCAGGTGCAGTCCAGGTGCAGCGAGTATTTCTTCTGGCGGGCGCTGTCCCAGATTGTCGCCCACGGCGTGACTTCGCTGCCGGTGCCGGCGGTGGTCGGCGCGGCGATCAGTTGTTTGCAACGGGCCGGGGTGAAGGGTTTGCCCGTGGCCAACAACGCCAACAGTTCATCGAAATGCCCGGACTCAGTGCCGACGATCAACGCCTTGGCGGTATCGATGGCGCTGCCGCCACCCACGGCGAGGACCACGTCACAGTCGACGGCGTGCTGCCAGAAATGCTCGTAAGTGCTGCGCAGGTGGGCGACGTCAGGATTGGGCTGAACGTCTTCAAACACGTAGACCAGACGCTCGCCGAGCAACGCTTGCAGGCGATCGACCAGCCCCAGCCCACGGGCCTCAGGGAAGGTGACCAGGGCCACGGTTTGCTGTTCGGTGATGGCAGCGAGGTCTTGCAGGCTGCCCCAGCCGAAACGGGTATCAACTGGGTTCTGGAAGCGGGCAGTCATGGTGGATCCTTCTTGTTGTTGTCGTGTGGCGCCATACTCAGCGCCCGTCGACAACGGCTCAAATCGATAATTCGCAGGTTTGAATCGGCTCAGCCGATAGCTGCTCGGCGTCAGTGCGCCGAACCGCTCTGGATCGCCGCGCGCAGGCGACTGGAGATGGCGTCGGCGACAATCACCATGAACGTAATGACGATGATGCAGGTCGCGGTTTCCGGGTATTTGAACAGTTTGAGGCTGCTCACCAGTTCGAAACCCAGGCCGCCGGCGCCGACCATGCCGAGCACCGTGGCCGAGCGCAGATTGACTTCGAAGCGGTACAGAATCACCGCAATCCACGCGGTGATGACCTGCGGCAAAACACCAAACACAATCACTTGCAACGGCCGCGCACCGGTCGCTTGCAGCGCTTCAATCGGGCCCTGATCGATCTCTTCAATGCTCTCGGCGAAGAACTTGCCGAGCATGCCCAGCCCATGCAGCGCCAGCGCCAATACGCCGGGGAACGGCCCGAGGCCGACCGCCGAGACGAAGATCAGCGCGAGGATCAGTTCGTTGATGCTGCGGGTGAAGTTAAGTGCCTGACGGGTGGCGTGAAACACCCAGCGGTTGCGGCTCAGATTGCGTGCCGCGAGAAACGACAGCGGAATCGCCAGCAACACGCCGAGCAGGGTGCCCCAGATGGCGATCTGCAAAGTCTCCACCGCTGGCGCGACCAGACGCGGCAGGATGCTCAGATCCGGCGGAAAGGTG
This sequence comes from Pseudomonas sp. AIG, assembly GCF_977020205.1. Taxonomy (NCBI): domain Bacteria; kingdom Pseudomonadati; phylum Pseudomonadota; class Gammaproteobacteria; order Pseudomonadales; family Pseudomonadaceae; genus Pseudomonas; species Pseudomonas sp. AIG. The sequence continues at coordinate 55,685 of NZ_CDROCK010000022.1, forward strand.
CGTGAGAGAAAATCACCGATCTGCGGCAATCCCGCCGCCAGTTCACCGAGGCTAAGTTGCGCACCTTGCGCGCTCCAGTTCAGCGTCCACAGCACGATCAGGACGATGCCGGCGGTGGTCAGCCAACTGCGCGGGCCCCGCGGACGATCGCCGACCCACTGATAGTTTTGCGATTGCATGTTCAAGCCCTCGAAGCCATGCGGTAGGAGAGGGCAGGCGTCGGCGTATCTGCTGACGGCTCGGCGGATTGCCCGGGATAGATTCGCGCCAGATCGGCGTCGGTCATGCTCGCAGCGTTGCCGTCGTACACCAGATTGCCGTGCGCGAGGCCGACCACGCGGTCGCCGAATTCGCGGGCGTATTCGACCTGATGCAGGTTGCACAGCACGGTGATGCCCAGTTCGCGGGTGGCATCGCGCAGGTACTGCAACACCAGTCGCGCGGTTTTCGGATCGAGGCTGGCGATCGGTTCATCGGCCAGAATTACCTGCGGTCGTTGCGCCAACGCGCGGGCAATGCCGACACGCTGCTTCTGCCCTCCGGACAGTGAATCGGTGCGCTCGCCGGCCTTGTGCGCCAGTTCGACGCGCTCCAGGCATTGCATCGCCAGCGCCACATCGTCGCGGCGGAACAGCTGCAGAATCGAGGCGAGGGTGCCGACGGAACCGAGGCGGCCGGTCAGTACATTCTTCAACACGCTCAAGCGCGGCACGACGTTGTGGTGCTGAAAAATCATCGCCACTTCACGGCGCAAAACGCTGGTGTCGGGGCAGGCGAGGGCGTCGATGCCGGCCACGCTCAGCGTGCCGCTGTCGGCCTGCGCCAAACGATTGATGCAACGCAGCAAGGTCGATTTGCCAGCGCCGGACTGACCGAGCACCACGACGAATTCGCCCGCAGCGACTTCAAGGTCGATGCCGCGCAACACCGGGTTGCTACCGTAGTGTTTGGTCAGTTGGCGGATGCTGATCATTTCATGCTCCGCAAATCGAGATCGAGCACCTTGGCGGTTTCGCGCACCACGTCATACGACGCGTCGGTGGTGGGCTGGAAGCCATTGAGCACGCCCTGATCACCCCACGGTACGTCCTTGATCGAGGCCAGTGCGTCGGCGACTTTCTTCTTCAGTTCCGGATCGAGTGCCTTGCGCCAGACCATTGGCGACTCGGGGATCGGTTTGGAACTCCAGACGATTTCGAAGTCATCCTGCTTGACGACACCTTTGGCCACGGCGCTGGCGAAGATGCGGTCGGCGACAGCGGCGGCATCGACTTTCTTGTTCTCGACCGCGAGGATGCTGGCGTCGTGGGAGCCGGAGAAAATCACCCGTTTGAACAGGCTGTCCGGGGCAAAACCGGCCTGCTCAAGGCCAGCCTTGGGAAACAGATGCCCGGACGCTGAACTCGGGTCGACGAATGCAAACGTATGGCCCTTGAGGTCGGCCAGCGAATGAATGCCGCTGTCCTTGCGCGCCAGAATCACGCTTTTGTACGCGCTTTGGCCGGTCTTCTTGGTCACCGCCACCGAGAACGCTTCGACGTCCGCCACCGAGGTTGCCAGCACGTAGGAAAACGGCCCGAGATAGGCGACGTCGAGTTTGCCCGAGCGCAGCGCTTCGATGATGCCGTTGTAGTCGGTGGCCACGAACGGCACCACCGGCATGCCGATTTTCGCTTGCAGATCGTCGAGGACTTGTTTGCTCGATTCGATCATCGCTTGGGAGTCTTCCGAAGGAATCAGGCCAATGGTCAGCTTGTCCTTGGCCCAGACCTGGCTGGCGCTTAAGGCGATCACGGTGAGGCTGGCGACACGCAGAAACTGTTTGATTGTTTTCATGGCATTCCACGGTGTGGTTGGGAGTTGCCACAGGCTAGGTCTGTCACGTGACAGTCATTCAATCAATTCAATATGCGAAACCGCAGCTAACTATTGATGGAGTCTATGGATGTCGAGCGCCAAATTGCGGGCCTTTCTCGCCGTCGCCCGCCACGGCAGTTTCAGTGCCGGGGCGCGGGCGTCGGGGCTCAGTCAACCGACACTGACCACGCAGGTGCAAAGTCTGGAGCGACAGCACAACGTCGAACTGTTTCATCGGCGTGGGCGGCGGATTGAATTGTCGGATGTCGGGCGGCAATTGCTGCCCATCGCGCAACGGCTGGCCTTGCTGGAACTGGAAGCGCACAACCTGCTGCGCGACTCCGGGCGGCTCGACAGCGGCCAGCTCAAGGTCGGTGCGGTGGGGCCGTTTCATGTGATCGAGATGGTCGACAGTTACCTGCAACAGCATCCGAATATCGACGTGTCGATCCGCGTCGGTAACTCGGCGCAAGTGTTGTCGGATCTGGAAAATTACGTCACCGACATCGCTGTGCTGGCCGGGCGTCAGGATGATCCGGCGTTGTGTTCGGTGCGTTATGCGCGGCACGCGATCATCTTGTTCGCGCACCATGAGCATCTGCTGGCCAATCGCGGCAGCGTGCGTCTGGAGGAATTGGAAGGGCAACGGCTGCTGCAACGTGAGCCCGGTTCGACCACGCGGCTGGTGCTGGAGCAGGCGCTGAATGCGGCGCAAGTGAAACCGAGGATCGCCATGGAAATTGGCAGTCGTGAGGCGTTGCGTGAAGCGGTGGTGCGCGGGCTGGGATTGGGTGTGGTGTCGGAAGCGGAATTTATTGCCGACCCGAAAATCCGCACGATCAGAATCGAGGGCGAAGAGCTGTTCACCGAGACGTATCTTTATTGCTTGGCCGAACGGCGTTCCAGTCGGCTTATCTCATCGTTTTTCGATGCGGCGCTGAGCTGATTTGCAATTTCGCTTAAGGCTTGGCTAATATACGTTCCATATACACATCGTATAGGATTCATATATGGGCATCGTAAAGATTTCAGAGGACATGCACGAGAACCTGCGGATCTCCAGCAACGCCCTCAGCCGCTCGATCAACGCGCAAGCCGAGCACTGGATGCGCATCGGCATGCTCGCCGAACTGCACCCCAACCTCGACCACAGCGCCATTTGCCGCTTGCTGATCCGCGCCGAACAGAACGGCGGGCTGGATCTGCAACAACTGACTCAGGAAGCCGTCAGCGCATGAGAAACCAGATCAAGATCAACACCCCGGCCGACATCGCTCAATCCCGCGCCGCCGGTAAACTCGCCGCTGAAGTGCTGGCAATGCTGGTGCCGCACGTCAAGGCTGGCGTCACCACGGATCAGCTCGATCAACTGTGCAACGACTACATCGTCAACGTGCAGAAAGCGGTGCCGGCCAACGTCGGTTATCACGGCTTTCCGAAAACCGTCTGCGCCTCGGTTAATGACGTGGTCTGCCACGGGATTCCGTCGGGCACGCCGTTGAAGGATGGCGACATCGTCAACCTAGATATCGCGGTGATCAAGGACGGCTGGTTCGGCGACACCAGCCGCATGTACGTGGTCGGCGAGGCGACACCTCAGGCGCAGCACCTGATCAAGACCACTTACGAAGCGATGTGCGCGGGTATTCGCGTGGTGAAACCGGGTGCCACCTTGGGCGACATCGGCCACGCGATTCAGAGCCTGGCGGAGAAGGAAGGCTTCAGCGTCGTGCGCGAGTATTGCGGGCACGGGATTGGCAAGGTCTATCACGACGAGCCGCAGATTCTGCATTACGGCTTTCCCAATCAGGGGATGAAGCTTAAGGCCGGGATGATTTTTACCGTGGAGCCGATGCTCAATGCCGGCAAGCGTCATGTGAAAAACATGCCCGATGGCTGGACGGTGCTGACCAAGGATGGCTCGTTGTCGGCGCAGTGGGAGCATATGGTCGCGGTGACCGAAACCGGCTTCGAAATCCTCACCGCCTGGCCGGACGAAATCGAAGGCTATTCCCCAATCACCTAAACACCACAAAACCCCTGTAGGAGCTGTCGAGTGAAACGAGGCTGCGATCTGTTGATCTTGTTTTTAACAGCAAGATCAACAGATCGCAGCCTGCGGCAGCTCAGGTTATGTGGTGTGTGCAGGGGCGCTTTGCAGCCAATCAAGCACCTCATCCCACAACGGCTGTGCGCTTTCGCGGAAGTAACCCATGTGCCCGTACGGTTTGCTGCCCAGTGGCGGCTGCAGATCCAGCAATGTCAGCGGTGCATTCACCATGGCTTTGACAAACGCATCGCGCGAACGCGGCGGCGCCCACGGATCATCGACCGACGTGGCGAAAACGCATGGCGTTGTGACCTCGGCGTAGAGCGCATGCAGATGGCTCATCTCGGGGTCGTCGAAGTAGTAGTGGGGGAATTTGCACCAGCGTTTCCAGTCGTTGTAAACGCCCAGCGGCAAATCATCGCCCATGCCCAGCATGCTCCAGGCCATGTAGCCTTTGCGGGCGACAATCACCGGCAGCACAAACGTCCACATCAGACGGATTTTCCAGGCCTCGGCTCTGGACATCCAGCCGCTCCATCCCGCACCACTGCCCAAGGTGTAGCAAGCCGTCAGGGCGGGGTGATTGGGCAACAGACCAATCGCGTGACCACCAAACGAATGGCCGACCCAATACAACGGCAAAGCTTCCTGGCTTAGCAGATCCACTGCCGCCGCCAGATCCTGATAAGCCCAATCCAGATAAGACATCTCAAAGCCTTTGAGGGAAGCCGGCTTCGATTCACCGATGCCCCGGTAATCGAGGGTCAGGACATTGAAGCCCTGACGCGCTGCATGCTCGGCAAAGCGCCGATAAAAACGCTGTTGCACCCCGGTGGCGCCGGCCATGATCAGGTTGCCTTTGACCGCGCCCGGTGCGCTGTAGCGCTTGGCTGACAACGGATAACCATCGCGGGCAATGAGGGCGATGTCCTGTCTCTGGATCGATTCGGTGAAGGCTGCGGCCATGGTGTTCATGAAATTGTTCCGAGTGAGTTGAGCAAAGCCTTCAGCGACCTTTGAACTGCGGTTCGCGCTTTTGCATCATCGCCATGACGCCTTCGCGGACATCCTCGGTTTTGATCAGGGCCAGCAGTTGTTCATCAAGCTTCGACAGTGCCACATCGTCTCCCTGATCCTGCGCCAGAAACGCCGATTGCAGCGTCGCCTGAATCGCCAGAGGCGCAGCCTTGGCAATGCATTCGGCGTATTCGATGGCGCGTGCCAGAGTCTGGCCGGGTGCGACCACTTCGGTCAGCAGGCGCATGTGCAGGGCGGCAGTGGCATCGAACTCTTCCCCCGTGAGCATGTAGCGCATGGCGGCGGTCCAGCCCGCTGCGCGGGTGAAGCGCACGGTGGAACCGCCGGCGGGTGAGATCCCGCGCAACACTTCCAGATGAGCGAAACGGGCATTGGTGGCGGCAATGCTGATGTCGGCGTTGAGCATCAATTCGATGCCCGCCGTCCAGCAAATGCCTTCAATGGCAACCACCACCGGTTTACGCCTGCGCGGTTTGGAAACGCCCCATGGGTCGATGCCTTCTTCAGGATACTTGAAGGCGCCTGACACCAGTTTTGGCGTCAGTTCCATCAAGTCCAGACCCGCAGTGAAGTGCTCGCCATGGGCGAACAGCACGGCGCAGCGCAGTTCGTCATTGCGCTCATACTCGCCGATGGCCAATGCCAGGTCCGTCAGCATTGCACTGTCGAATGCGTTGCGTTTGCCGGCGCGATCCAGACCGATCAAAAACAACTGACCGCGTTGTTCGCGGGTGACTCGGCCGGGGCCACTGTTGGCTTCGTTCATCTCTGCTCTCCCTGATTTTTTGTCGGCGGCCAGTTACTGACCATCCGTTCGGTAAATAGAAACTAAACGAACAGTTGGTAACCGTCAAATTGAGAAGGGCAGGCTTATGTCATAGAATCACCGCCAGTTATCCGGATCAGGAAATACTCGTGCGACCGTTGAAAATCCCCCGTGAAGAGCTGCTTCTGCGGTGCGCCAATACCTTCAAGCGCCTTGGCTATCATGGCACCACCATGGACGTGCTTGCGTCCGCTTGCGGCTTTACCAAGGCTTCGTTCTATCACCACTATCCGAACAAGGAGGCCTTGCTGCGTGACGTGCTCGACTGGACGCATCAGGTCATCAACCAGACCTTGTTTGCCGTGGCCTTCGACGAAAAACTCACGCCACAAGAACGCCTGAGCAAAATGGGCCGCAAGGCTGCGCGGCTGTTTCAGGATGACTCGATTGGTTGCCTGATGGGCGTGGTGGCGGTCGATGCGGCGTACGGTAAAAGTGAATTGCTGGAGCCGATTCGCGGTTTTTTCGATGCATGGGCCAAGGCGTTTGCGCATTTGCTGGAAGGCGAGGTCGATGAGGGACAAGCCTTGCTGACCGCTCGACAATGGGTGGCGGATTACGAGGGGGCGATTCTGCTGGCGCGGGTCTATGGTGACGCGGCTTACATTGATGCGGTGACGCGTCGGGCGCTGGAACATTTGAGTGCCTGTCAGGCACCGACATAAGGCTTACCCGCTGGGTGTTGTGTCCTCGACAGTTGTCAGTCACGACACACACTGATTTCTTATCCAATCAGGGAGCAACACGATGAGTGTAATCACCCCGGCCGTGATGGCCGATCTCGCGCCCGACGGCGTGCTGCATGCCGCCATCAACTTCGGTAACCCGGTGCTGGCGCAGCGCAGAGCAGATGGTGCGCCGCAAGGTGTTTCGGTGGCTTTGGCGATCGCGCTGGCTGCCGAGCTGGGTGTCGAACTGGAGATGCGCACCTTTGATGCGGCGGGCAAGGTCTTCGCGGCGTTGGAAGAGGGCGTATGGAATCTGGCATTCCTCGCCATCGAGCCGGTGCGTGAGGCGCAGATTGCGTTCAGCGCGCCTTACGTGATCATTGAAGGGACTTATCTGGTCGAGGCGCAGGCCTCGTATCGCAACGTCGAGGATCTCGATCAGCCAGGATTGCGACTGGCCGTTGGCAAAGGCGCAGCCTACGACCTGTTCCTCAGTCGCACGCTGCAGCACGCACAATTGGAGCGTGCCGAAACCTCGGCGGGTGCCGTTGACCTGTTTATCGAGCAACACCTGGATGCCGCCGCCGGTGTCCGTCAGCCATTGCAGAAAGTCGCGGATGCCGACGCGCGTTACCGCGTGCTGGACGGCGCGTTCACGGCGATTCGCCAGGCCATGGCGGTGCCCCGTGGGCGGGAGGCAGGCGCAGCGTATGTGCGGGCGTTCGTCGAGCGCAAGAAGGCTGAAGGGTTTGTCGCTGCAGCGCTGGCCGAGAGTGGGCAGGGCGATGTGACGGTCGCGCCTTGAGAGCAAAAAAAAGAGCCACCGCAGCCCTGAGGGGCAAACACGGTTCAATTGTAGGAGTGAGCCTGCTCGCGATAGCCTCTATGCGAGCAAGCCCGCTCCCACATTTGCAATGCATTCCTGTAGGAGCTGTCGAGTGAAACGAGGCTGCGATCTGTTGATCTTGTTTTTAACGGCAAGATCAAAAGATCGCAGCCTGCGGCAGCTCCTACAGGGGGTTTCAGTGGGAGCCGGCGGCTTTGTTGAGGTCGCTTTCGGTCCATTCGGTGTAGACGCAAGCATCAGCGGTGGCCCAGCGCACTTGCACCGGATCGCCAGCCTTGAGCGGCATGCCGGCGGCTGACAGTGCTTTAACCGTCATTGAGGTGCCGCCCGAGGTGACTACGCTGCAGGTCTGGCTCTCACCCAGAAACAACACTTCTACAACCTTCGCTGATACCTCATTCCAGCCCGACGGCAGCGGTTCGCTGATTGCTTGCGCCACGCTCAACGCCAGTGCCTTTTCCGGCCGCACCATCAGCAAAACATCCTGATCGGTGTGCAACCCAGCGGTCAGGCGAATCGACAACGACTGCCCCTCAAAACTCGCCGCCGCATTGCCCTGCGCCTTGAGCTTGAGGAAGTTCGAGTTGCCTAGGAACGACGCCACAAACGCATTCGGCGGATTCTGATAAAGGTCATAACCGCTGCCCAAACCAACAATCTTGCCGTGACTGAAAATCGCGATGCGTTGCGACAAACGCATGGCTTCTTCCTGGTCGTGGGTCACGTAAACGATGGTGATGCCCAGACGGCGATGCAGTTGGCGCAATTCATCCTGCAAATCCTCGCGCAGCTTTTTATCCAGTGCACCGAGGGGTTCATCCATCAGCAAAATGCGTGGTTCATAGACCAAGGCGCGGGCGATGGCGACTCGTTGCTGCTGGCCGCCAGACAGTTGCGAAGGGCGGCGATGGGCGAACTGCTCAAGCTGCACCAGTTTCAACATTGCATCGACGCGCTTGTCACGCTCAGCCGCCGCCAGTTTGCGAATCGCCAAAGGAAAGGCAATGTTGTCGCGCACCGACAGATGCGGGAACAGCGAGTAGCGCTGGAACACCATGCCGATGTCACGCTTGTGCGGCGGCACATTCACCAGCGACTGGCCGTTGACGAGGATCTCGCCACTGCTCGGCGTTTCAAACCCGGCGAGCATCGACAGCGTGGTGCTTTTGCCCGAGCCGCTGGAGCCGAGGAAGGTCAGGAACTCGCCGTCCTTGATGTCCAGCGAGATGTTGTCGACGGCGGCAAAGTCACCGTAGTGCTTGTTCAGATTGCGCAGGCTGACCAGGGGTTTGTCATTCTGCTGGGAAGCGTCTTTGATCACGGCACTCATGTCGTACTCCTGGGCGCTCAGGCGCTGATTTCGTTGCGCCGGCGCAATGCGGCGGCGATGACCATGACCAAAACCGACAAGCCGATCAGCAGCGTCGAAGCGACGGCGATCACTGGCGTCAGGTCCTGGCGCAGGGTGGTCCACATTTTCACGGGAAGGGTTTGCAGGGTGGGACTTGCCATCATCACGCTGAGCACCACTTCGTCCCACGAAACGAGAAAGGCGAAGAGGGCGCCGGCAACCATGCCCGGGCGGATCGCCGGGAAGGTCACCTTGAACACCGCTTGCAGGCGTGAAGCACCGCAGATCACCGCCGCGTCTTCAATCGACTGATCGAACAGCTTCAGCGAGTTGATGATCGAGATGATGGTGAACGGCAGCGCGACGATCACATGGCTGACGACAAACGCGAACATGGTCCCGGTGTAACCGAGCTTGAGGAACAGCGCGTACACCGCCACGGCGATGATCACCAGCGGCACGATCATCGGCAGGGTGAACAGACCGTAGAGCATTTCCCGACCTGGGAAACGCCCGCGCACCAGCGCAAATGCAGTCGGCAGACCGAGGGCCACCGCAAAGATTGTCGTCAGCACAGCAACCTTGAGGCTGGCCGCGGCGGCGTTCATCCAGTCAGGGTTGGAGAAGAACTGGCCGTACCATTTCAGCGTCCAGCCCGGTGGTGGAAACACCAGCCACTGCGAGGAACCGAACGACAGCAGCACGATAAACACGATCGGCAACAGCAGGAACAGACCGATCAGCCCGGTGGTGGCGTAGAGGCCGAAGCGCATGCGCCGGCTCATCGCATTGGGGGTCAGGAGCATGTCGGCTTACCTCGCGTTACTGGCGCCAACCGGGGATTCCGGCTGAAGCTTCAGGTAGAAGTAGAACAGCACCAAAGTGATCGCGATCAGCAACGCGGCGCCGGCACTGGCCAGGCCCCAGTTGAGGAACGATTGCACCTGCTGAATGATGAACTCCGGCAGCATCATGTTCTGCGCCCCGCCGAGCAGCGCCGGGGTCACGTAGTAACCGAGCGACATGACGAACACCATCAAGCCACCGGAGGCCAGACCCGGCCGGCACAGCGGCAGGAACACCCGGAAGAAGTTGGTCCACGGACTGGCGCCGCAAATCGAGCCGGCCTGCAGAATCATCGGGTCGATGGCCTGCATGGTTGCCTGCAACGGCAGGACGATGAAGGGGATCATGATGTAGCTCATGCCGATCACCACGCCGGTGAGGTTGTGCACCATCTCCAGCGGTTGATCGATGATGCCCATCGCCATCAGCGCCTTGTTGATCACGCCCGAAGCTTGCAACAGCACCAGCCACGAATAGGTGCGGGCGAGCAGGCTGGTCCACATCGACAGCAATACGATGTTGAGAATCCAGCGCCCCCAGCCACGCGGCACCAGAGTGATCGCCCAGGCCAAAGGAAAGCCCAGCAGCAGGCTGAACAGCGTCACCAGCCCGGCCACCGAAAAGGTGTTGAGCAGCACCCGGGCATACGCCGAGTTGGCGAACAGTTGTTCATAGTTACCGAGGCCAGGCGTCGGTTCGAGCACGCCGCGCAACAGCAGGCCAATCAACGGCGCGAGAAAGAACAGGCCGATGAACAGCAGCGCTGGCGCGAGGTTGCCGGCGCCGCGCCAGCGTTGTCTGAGGGACGGGGCTTGCTGCATCGCAACCGCCTGTGTTCCGTGGGCCGAACCGGCAGCGCTGGTCGCGCTCCCGGTGGCAGTGGAGGGACGGGCCGCGGTGGCCGCCATTTTCATTTGACCAACCATTCGTTCCACCGTGTCGCGATGGCCTGGCCGTTTTTGGCCCAGTACGCGAAATCAAGAGTGATCTGATCCTTAGCGTAGGCAGTCGGCAGGTTCGGGGCCAGCGTCGAATCCAGACGCTCCACACTGTCGAGGTTGACCGGGGCGTAGGCGGTCAGGTTGGAGAAGTCGGCCTGGCCTTTGGCGCTGCTGGCGCTGGCCAGAAACTTCATCGCGGCGTCCTTGTTTTTCGAGCCCTTTGGGATGACCAGAATGTCGGCCATGACCAGGTTCTGTTTCCAGCTCACGCCAACCGGTGCGCCATCTTCTTGCAGGGCGTGGATACGGCCGTTCCAGAACTGGCCCATGCTCGCTTCACCGGACGCCAGCAGTTGCTGCGACTGCGCGCCGCCGCCCCACCAGACGATGTCTTTCTTGATGGTGTCGAGTTTCTTGAAGGCGCGATCGAGGTCGAGCGGGTAGAGCTTGTCAGCCGCTACGCCGTCAGCCAGCAGTGCCAGTTCGAGCACGCCGGGGCTTGGCCATTTATAGAGGGCGCGTTTGCCGGGGTAAGTTTTGGTGTCGAACAGGGCGCTCCAGTCCTGCGGCTTGTTGGCGCCGAGTTTGCCCTCGTTGTAGCCGAGGACGAAGGAGAAGAAGAATGAGCCGACGCCGTAATCGCTGACGAAACGCGGGTCGATCTTGTCGCGCTGGATGACTTTGAAGTCGAGGGGTTCGAGCAGGCCTTCAGCGGCGGCACGCAGGGCGAAATCGGCTTCGACATCGACCACGTCCCACTGCACGTTGCCGCTCTCGACCATGGCTTTGAGTTTGCCGTAGTCGGTCGGCCCGTCCTGCACGACGGTGATGCCGCTGGCCTTGCTGAACGGATCAGCCCAGGCCTGTTTCTGCGCGTCCTGGGTGCTTCCGCCCCAGCTGACGAAGTTTACGCTTTCGGCCGCCATTGCAGCCTGGCCGGTGACGCTGAGCAGTCCCGCAAAAAAGATCGCGGTTGCAGCTTTGTTCAACACCATGTTCACGCCCTCATTGTTGTGTTTTTGAGCGGGCTTGCGTTGTTGCCCGCCTGTCGGGAGCAGTAGATGGACGTTCGTTGGAGTGTCCGGTCTATGGAATATCATATTATGGTATTCCAAACTTTGTGCAAGCACTTTGCCTTACCGGTTATCTGGCCGGGCGGTTATTTGATGCGTTCGGCTTGGATGTTTTTTGTGAATGTTAGATCCAGCCCCTCACCCCAGCCCTCTCCCTTCGGGAGAGGGGGCCGATCGGAGGCTGTTCAAAACCTGAGTTCGACTCGGTATCTCAGCTCGGTGTATAGCGACTAAACAACTCGGTAGGCTCCCTCTCCCTCCGGGAGAGGGCTGGGGTGAGGGCAGCTTTATTCAGTGAACGGAATACTCTCGACCACCTCCAGGTCATACCCGGTCAGGCCAGCGTATTTCAGAGGAGGGCCCAGGTGACGCAGCTTGCCAACCCCCAGATTCTGCAGAATCTGCGCCCCAGTCCCGACCTCCGAATAAATCCGCGATTGCGAACGGCTGAACTGCCGCGGCGGCTGGGTCAACTGCGGCACCCGCTCCAGCAACGCCTGCGAAGATTCATGATTGGCCAGCACCACAACCACCCCATGACCTTCCTCCGCCACCCGTTGCAACGCTGCCCATAGCGTCCAATTGGTCGGCCCGCTGTACTCGGCGCCGACCAGATCCCGCAGCGGATCAATCACATGCACACGCACCAGCGTCGGTTCTTCACGGCGCAACTCGCCCATGACCATCGCCATGTGCACGCCGCCTTCGATGCGATCCTCAAACGTGATCAAACGGAAGGTGCCATGCACCGTCGGCAATTCACGTTCGCCAATCCGTTCGATGGTGTGTTCGGTGCTCAGGCGGTAGTGGATCAGATCGGCGATGGTGCCGATCTTGATCCCGTGCTTGCGCGCAAACACCTCCAGATCCGGCCGACGGGCCATGGTGCCGTCGTCGTTCATCACCTCGACGATCACCGAGGCCGGAGTGAAACCGGCGAGACGAGCCAGATCGCAACCCGCTTCTGTGTGACCCGCGCGAGTCAGCACCCCACCTTCCTTGGCGCGCAACGGGAAGATATGGCCGGGCTGCACCAGATCTTCAGCGCGAGCATTCGGCGCGACGGCGGCGGCAACGGTGCAGGCGCGATCCGCCGCCGAGATGCCGGTGGTCACGCCAACCGCCGCTTCGATCGACACGGTAAACGCGGTGCTGAACACGCTGCCATTGGCCGGGACCATTTGCTCCAAACCCAAACGCTGGCAATGTTCGTCGGTCAGGGTCAGGCAGATCAGCCCGCGCGCTTCACGGGCCATGAAGCTGATGGCCTCGGGCGTGCAGCGGTCGGCGGCCAGCAACAGGTCGCCTTCGTTTTCGCGGTCTTCGTCATCGACCAGCAAGACCATTTTGCCGAGACGATAATCTTCGATGATTTCTTCGATGCTGTTGAAGGCCATGCTGGACTCTCAGGGTTCGTTGGAAATATATTGGTATACCATAATACAAAATCAACAAAGAGGTTACTATGAAGGCGTACTGGATTGCTCATGTGGATATAGCCGATGCCGATCACTACAGCCAATACACCCAGCGCGCGCCGGCAGCCTTCGCCGCGTACGGCGCGAAGTTTCTGGCCAGAGGCGGGCGCAGCGAGGCGATGGAAGGGCGCGAGACGCCGCAGCGCAGCGTGGTGATCGAATTCGAAAGCTATGAGAAGGCCGTGGCGTGCTACCACTCGGCGGCGTACCAGGAAGCGAAGAGTTATCGCGAAGAATGGGCGAGGGCGGAGATCATCATCGTTGAAGGCATCGTCCCACTCTGAAACCTACGGTATTGATCGTTCCCACGCTCCGCGTGGGAATGCCTCTTCGGACGCTCCGCGTTCGGCTTTGAAAGGGACGCGGAGCGTCCCGGGCTGCATTCCCACGCGGAGCGTGGGAACGATCAGATGGGGCACCGGCAAGGGGGGATGAGATCAACGGATAAAGTGGATCTTGCCGCTGTCGTCATTGCCCATGTAAATCCCATACACCCCAGCCTGGCGCTCTTCGATATAGCGTTCGAGAATCTGCCGGATTGCCGGGTAATAGATCTGTTCCCACGGGATGTCTTCCGGGGCGAAGAATTTGTAATCGAGGGTTTCCGGGCCGTACTGACCGGTAATCTCCAGCGCGATCGCGCGGAAGATGATGTACACCTCGCTGATCTTCGGCACGCTGAAAATCGAATACGGCGAGACGATTTCCGCGCGCACGCCGCTTTCTTCCCAGACTTCGCGGATCGCCGCTTGCTCGGTGGTCTCGCCGCTTTCCATGAAGCCGGCCGGCAGCGTCCAGGTGCCCGGGCGCGGTGGGATCGCCCGTTGGCACAGCAGGTATTTGCCATCCTGCTCGATGATGCAGCCGGCAATAATCTTCGGATTGATGTAATGGATGTAGCCGCAGCCACGACACATCAGGCGCTCGTGCGTATCGCCCGCCGGTATCTGCTGACCGAGGTCAGGGCCACCGCATTTCGGGCAATAGCTCGGGCTGAACATATCAGTGACCTATACGGGGTTCTTTCAGCGCGATCGGCAGGGTCATGGCCGGCGTGCCTTTAACGACAGAGCCGGTCTCTTCCTGCTTGCGCTTGAGATAGTCGAGCGCTACCGCAGCGGCAGCACGAACGTGATCCACACAGGCCTGATGCGCCACCAGCGGATCGCCGCTCTTGATCGCTTCGACCATTTTTTCCATTTCCTGATTACTCGCGCCGCGACGGTTTTCCTGCGACACCGAGGTCGCGCGCAAGTAGCTGATGCGCGCCTGCAACTGACGCAGCTGAGTCGCCGCGACATGGTTGCCCGAGCCTTCGAGCAGCACATCGTAGAAGCCCTGCACCGAGTCGATTACCTGCTGCAATTCGCCGTCCTTCAATGCCTTGCGGTTGTCGTCGAGAGCTTTTTCCAGGGCTTTGATGTCCTTGGCCTTGGCGCGCAGGGTGAACAGCTGCACGATCAAACCTTCGAGTACGCAACGCAGTTCGTAGATGTCGACGGCATCGGCGAGGGTGATGATGGCTACGCGCGGACCTTTGGCATCGGCGAACTCGACCAGGCCTTCGGATTCGAGGTGACGCAAGGCTTCACGCACCGACGTACGGCTTACACCGAGGCGATCGCACAGATCGCGCTCGACCAGACGATCACCGGGCATGAGCTGGAAATTCATGATCGCGCTTCGCAGTTTATCCAGCACGATTTCGCGCAGGGTAACGGGGTTGCGATTGACCTTGAAGCTGTCGTCGAGTGGCTGGCGTTTCATGGGGTCCGCTCTTTAAGTTGGCTGTCCATGCCAGACGGGCATCAAAACAGCCGAGGGGTTAACTGGAGGCCTCGGCGTCGGCTTCGGCGAAGGCTTCACGGGCCAGCCGGAAACTGTCCACGGCTGCCGGGACGCCGCAATAAATGCCGACCTGAAGCAGAATTTCGCGTATTTGCTCACGACTCAGGCCGTTACGCAAGGCGCCGCGCACATGCAGCTTGAGTTCGTGCGGGCGGTTGAGCGCCGAGATCATCGCCAGGTTGATCATGCTGCGCTCCTTGAGCGACAAACCTTCACGACCCCAGACATGGCCCCAGCAGTATTCGGTGACCATTTCCTGCAGCGGGCGGGTGAAGTCGTCGGCGTTGTCGATTGAACGCTGCACATAGGCTTCGCCCAAGACCTGGGTGCGGATCTTCAGGCCTTTTTCATACTTTTCGTTACTCATCATTCCTCCTGTGACCACAGATCCCTTGTAGGAGTGAGCCTGCTCGCGATAGCGGACTGACATTCAACATGGATGTCGACTGATCCACCGCTATCGCGAGCAGGCTCACTCCTACAGGGTTTTGTGTGAATCCGTCAGGCCAGGGTCGGCAATGGGCCGAGCTTGCCCTTGTGGTAAATCATCGGTGTCACCGGTTGCGCGGGCAGGATCAGGTTCTTCACCGCGCCGACAATGATCGCGTGATCGCCACCATCGTATTCACGCCACAACTCACACTCGATGATCGCGGTGGCTTTGGCGAGGATCGGATTACCGAGTTCGCTCAGATGCCATTCGATGTCCTTGGCCTTGTCCTTGCCCTTACCGGCGAAGGCATAGGCCTCAGCCGTCTGGTCAGCGGACAGCAAATGGATCGCGAATTTCTTGCTGTCACGCAACACCGGATACGTGTCGGAAGCATAGTTGGGGCAGAACAGCACCAGCGCCGGGTCAATCGACAGCGCACTGAAGGCGCTGGCGGTGATGCCGACGATCCCGCCTTCGGGGTCAACGGTGGTGACCACCGTGACGCCGGACGGGAACGAGCTCATGACGTCTTTGTAAATGCCGGGTTCGATCATTTCGCAGGACTCCTAGCGCATCACAAACGGATCAGGCATTGGCGCCTGGGAAAGGTTGATCCACACCGTTTTCAGTTCGGTGTAGGCCAGCACCGAATCGATGCCGCTTTCGCGTCCATAGCCACTGTTCTTGAAGCCGCCGATCGGTGCCATTGCCGACACCGCGCGGTAAGTGTTGACCCAGATGATCCCCGAACGCACATCGCGAGCGAGGCGATGGGCGCGACCGAGATCGCGGGTCCAGATGCCGGCGGCGAGGCCAAACTGCGAGTCGTTGGCGATCGCCAGCGCTTCGGCTTCATCTTTGAAACGGATCACCGAAGCCACCGGGCCAAAGACTTCTTCCTGCATGATCTTCATCGAATTGCGGTCGCATTCGAACAGTGTTGGCTCGTAAAACCAACCGTCGCCGAGATCGGTCGGACGCTTGCCGCCGGTACGCAAACGCGCGCCTTCAGCGATGGCATCGGCGACCAGACCTTCGACCACCGCCAATTGCTGCGCGGTGGCCATCGGGCCCATCTCGCTGTTGTCTTCCTGCGGGTTGCCGATGCGAATACGCTGGGCGCGTTCGACCAGGCGATTGACGAACTCGTCGTAGATTTCGTCCTGCACCAACAGCCGTGAACCCGATACGCAACTCTGCCCGGACGCCGCGTAGATCCCGGCGATCGCACCGTTGATCGCGCTGTCCAGATCGGCGTCGGCGAAGATGATGTTCGGCGACTTGCCGCCGAGTTCCAGCGACAGCTTGGCGAAGTTCTCGGCGCTGCTGCGCACCACATGCCGTGCTGTGGCCGCGCCGCCGGTGAAGGCAATCTTGCGGATCAGCGGATGGCGGGTGAGGGCGGCGCCGGTGCTCGGGCCGTAACCGGTGACGACGTTGACCACGCCCGGCGGAATCCCCGCTTCGAGGGCCAGCCGCGCCAGTTCAAGAATCGTCGCCGAAGCGTGCTCGGACGGCTTGATCACAATCGTGTTGCCGGCGGCGAGGGCCGGCGCCAGTTTGATTGCGGTCAGGTACAGCGGGCTGTTCCACGGAATGATCGCGGCGACCACACCCATTGCTTCGTGCACGGTGTAGGCAAACAGGTCGGGCTTGTCCAGCGGCAGCGTGCCGCCTTCAAGTTTGTCGGCAAGGCCGGCGGTGTAGTGGAAGAACTCTGGCAGATAGCTGACCTGACCACGGGTTTCGCGGATCAGCTTGCCGTTGTCGCGGCTTTCCAGCTGCGCCAGTTGTTCCTTGTTTTCCGCGATCAAGTCACCGAGACGACGCAGCAATTTGCCGCGCGCGGTGGCAGTCAGACCACGCCATGCCGGGCTGTCGAATGCAGCCTGTGCCGATTGCACGGCGCGTTCGACGTCCGCTTCATCGGCGTCAGGCAGTTGCGCCCAGGCTTGTGCGGTGGCTGGGTTGAGGCTTTCGAAGGTCTTGCCGGAGAGGGCGTCGACCCATTCTCCGCCGATGCACATCTGGAAGCGTGCGAGTGTCATGCAACGATCCCCTTTATATGGTTTTGTCGGGAGTGTGCGAATTGGAGAAATTCCAGCAGCGTCTGATTGACCAGACGCGGCGACTCTACCGGCATCATATGCCGTTGCTCGGCCAGCACGGCAACCTTCGCACCGGGGATGCGTCGGGCCAGTTGCTCGGCCATTTCCGGGGTCGAACCCGGGTCGAGTTCGCCAGTGGCGATCAGCGTCGGCGCCTGAATGCTGCCCAGGTCGTCGGCGCGGTACATGTCTTGGGTGGCGAACAATTCGTAGGTGGTCAGGTAACCCTGCGGATCATTATTGGCGAGGGTCTGGCGCAATGCGGCGATCTGCGCCGGGTTGGCCGCCTGATATTCACGGCTGAACCAGCGTGAAAGCGCCGCTTCGGCATTGGCGTCCGGGCCATGCTCGGCCGCTTGCGCGGTACGGGCGATGACGCCGGCACGCTGTTCTTCGCTGCGGTTGAACACACTGTTCAACACCACCAGGCTTTGCAGGCGCTGCGGGTAATGCAGGGCAAAGGCCCGCGCGACCAGACCGCCCATGGAGAAACCGATCACCGCTGCCTGCGGCAGATTCAGGTGATCGAGCAGCTCCAGCAACTGATCGGCGTAACCGAGCAGGTTGGTGCCGCTGGCCGGTCGCGGGCTGGCGCCATGGCCGAGCATGTCGTAGGCGATCACTTGATATTGGCTGGACAGGCCGACAATCTGCCCGCCCCACATTTCTTTGTTCAGGCCCACGCCGTGGATCAAAACCACGGGCTGGCCTTGGCCGGTCGCCAGGTAACTGGTGCCAGCCGGGGTGAGTTCAGCGGTGAGCCGAATCATGGAGCGCTCCTGCAATGCCTTTTTATTGTGATTACTGGGCTTTTTCGGCGGCCAGTTCTTCCAGATCGATGTAGCGGTTGCCGATGCGCGGATGCAGGCGACCACCGTCGGCGCAACCCAGCACGACAACGATTTCGTCGGCACGCGGCGCGTCTTCGATCTGCATTTCCAGGGTGATGTAGTGCGAACGCTGACCTTCGTCGTCCTTGTGCATCATCGGAATCTGAATAGACGTGCCCGGGCCGCCGCGCTTGTTGGTGAAGCTCAGGTAGCTCTTGGCGTTGACGGCTTCGCGGTAGTGGTTGCCGAAGCGCAGGGTGTGGATCACGGCGGAGGCGTGTTCGATCTCGCCATCGGCACCGACCACAGCGGCTTTGCCGTAAGCCTCGATCTTGTCCGCACCGCCGATGATGCCGACCAGACGCTCGACCATCAGCGCACCGAGGTCGGAGCAGTTGGCGCGGATCTGCGGCTTGAGGTCTTCAACGAAACCGTTGCCTACCCAAGGGTTTTTCATCACCACGGCGAGGCCGACCATGGTCACTGGCTTGTCAGTGGCCTTGCCGCCTTCAATGAAGGTTTCTTCGACATAGCTGACGATCTTGCGAATTTCGAAACTCATGAGCTGCTCCGTAGGGGGATTGAGAGTGTCTGTGCGTCTGATGGTATACCATAATACCGATCGCGCAAGTCCCTCCGGTAACTTTTGCCGCATCACCCCGGCGAATGGTCATGTATTCAGATCCCAAAGCCCCCACAACTCCCTGTAGGAGTGAGCCTGCTCGCGATAGCGGTGTGTCAGCTGAACAATTGCTAACTGATACACCGCTATCGCGAGCAGGCTCACTCCTACAGGAGGAAATCGTCGGCAATGCGGTTAACAAAAGATAACGTGGCGCCGATTGTCAGACGTTTCGAAAGCCCGATAGGATGAGCCAGCTTCCGAAGTGGCTCTGGATTGCGGGTTTCAGGACTATGCTCCTGAGCAGCCATCAGCGGAGCACACTTGCGGCGCCCTTGAAGGCCCAATGGCCTAACAATAATAAATAGGGGAAGGTCTATGAGTCGTTGCCGCCCGCCGGCGTTACGCCACACCGCGTTGCTGGCCACAGCACTCTCCATGCTGGGCTTTGCCACGTTATCGGCACCGGTGATTGCCGCCGAGGCGCCAGCCGACGTGGTCTACGCCACCGAATCCGCCAAAGCCACGAAAAGCCTGATTCTCGATGTTGTTCACGCCGGCAAACGGTTGGTGGCGGTCGGGGATCGCGGGCACATTCTCTATTCCGATGACCAGGGCAAGACCTGGACCCAGGCCAAGGTGCCGAGCCGGCAACTGCTGACCGCTGTGTACTTTGTCGACGACAAGCACGGCTGGGCGGTCGGTCATGACGCGCAAATTCTCGCCAGCGCAGACGGCGGTCTGACCTGGACCAAACAGTTCGAAGACCTCAAGCGCGAATCACCGCTGCTCGATGTCTGGTTCAAGGACGCCAACAGCGGCCTCGCGGTAGGCGCTTACGGTGCGCTACTGGAAACCACTGACGGCGGCAAACACTGGGAAGACGTCAGCAACCGCCTCGATAACGAAGACCAGTTTCACCTCAACGCCATTGCCGCAGTGAAGGACGCCGGGCTGTTCATCGTCGGTGAGTCGGGCAGCATGTTCCGCTCCGCCGACGGCGGCCAGACCTGGGAAAAACTCCAAGGCCCGTACGAAGGCTCGCTGTTCGGCGTGATCGGCACGGCCCAACCGCAGACCCTGCTGGCTTACGGCTTGCGTGGCAACCTCTACCGCTCCACCGATTTCGGCAGCACCTGGGAACAGGTCGAGTTGAAAGCCGCACGTGGTGCGCTGGAGTTCGGACTGTCCGGCGCGACCCTGCTCGAAGACGGCTCGATCGTCATCGTCGGCAACGGCGGCTCGGTGATCAGCAGCAGCGACAACGGCGAGACTTTCAGCGTGTTCAACCGTCCGGACCGCATCTCGCTGTCATCGGTCACCGCTGCCGGCGACGGCAACCTGATTCTGAGCGGGCAGGGTGGCGTTCACACCACACTGCCAAACGGTGCCGAGATCAATAATAAGAAGGCGGGGCTATGACTTCCTTGAGTTCTCATCATCAGGACAAAGCGACGTTCCTTGAACGTCTGATCTTCAACAATCGCCCGGCAGTGATCCTGATCTGTCTGGTGGTGAGCATTTTCCTGTTCTGGCAGGCCACGCTGATCCGGCCGTCGACCAGTTTCGAAAAAATGATCCCGCTCCAGCATCCGTTCATCGAGAAGATGATGGAGCACCGCAACGATCTGGCGAACCTCGGCAACACCGTGCGCATTTCGGTGGAAGCCAAGGACGGCGACATCTTCTCCAAGGAATATATGGAGACCCTGCGGCAGATCAACGACGAGGTGTTCTACATCTCCGGTGTTGACCGTTCCGGCCTGAAGTCGCTGTGGAGCCCGAGCGTACGCTGGACCGAAGTGACCGAAGAGGGTTTTGCCGGCGGGGAAGTGATCCCGCAGAGTTACAACGGCTCGCAGGACAGCCTCGATCTGCTGCGCAACAACGTGCTCAAGTCCGGCCAGGTCGGGCGGCTGGTGGCCAACGACTTCAAGTCGAGCATCGTCGACATTCCGCTGCTGGAGTCCTACCCGGATCCTGAAGACCAGGGCAAGTTGCTCGCGCTGGACTACCGCAAGTTCTCCCATGAACTCGAAGACAAGATCCGCAACAAGTTCGAAGCGCAGAATCCCAACGTCAAAATCCACATCGTCGGTTTCGCCAAAAAGGTCGGCGACCTGATCGACGGTCTGGTGATGGTGGTGCTGTTCTTCGGCATTGCCTTCGTCATCACCCTGATCCTGCTGTTGTGGTTCACCAACTGCGTGCGCAGCACCATCGCGGTACTGAGCACGACGCTGGTGGCGGTGGTCTGGCAGCTCGGCTTGATGCATTTCTTCGGTTTCGGGCTTGATCCGTATTCGATGCTGGTGCCGTTCCTGATCTTCGCCATCGGTATTTCCCACGGCGTGCAGAAAATCAACGGTATCGCCTTGCAATCCAGCGAGGCCGACAACGCCCTGACCGCAGCGCGACGCACCTTCCGGCAACTGTTCCTGCCTGGGATGATCGCTATTCTCGCGGATGCGGTGGGTTTCATCACGCTGCTGATCATCGACATCGGCGTGATCCGTGAATTGGCCATCGGCGCGTCGATCGGCGTGGCGGTGATCGTGTTCACCAACCTGATCCTGCTGCCGGTGGCGATTTCCTATGTCGGCATCAGTAAACGCGCGATTGCCAGGAGCAAGAAAGACGCGAACCGCGAGCACCCGTTCTGGCGCCTGCTGTCGAACTTCGCCAACCCGAAAGTCGCCCGGATCTCGGTGGTGCTGGCGCTGATCGCTTTCGGCGGCGGCCTCTGGTACAGCCAGAACCTGAAAATCGGCGACCTCGACCAGGGTGCGCCGGAACTGCGTCCGGACTCGCGCTACAACAAGGACAACAACTTCATCATCAACAACTATTCGACCAGTTCCGACGTGCTCGTGGTGATGGTCAAGACCAAGGCTGAAGGCTGCTCGCGCTACGAAGCCATGGCGCCGATCGATGAGCTGATGTGGAAGATGCAGAACACCGAGGGCGTGCAGTCGGCGATCTCGCTGGTGACGGTGTCAAAGCAGATGATCAAAGGCATGAACGAGGGCAACCTGAAATGGGAAACCCTGTCGCGCAACCCGGACGTGCTGAACAACTCGATTGCCCGCGCCGACGGTCTGTACAACAACAGTTGCTCGCTGGCGCCGGTGCTCGTATTCCTCAACGATCACAAGGCCGAAACCCTCGATCGTGCGGTGCACGCGGTGCAGGAATTCGCCAAGGACAACAACAAGGACGGCCTGGAATTCATCCTCGCGGCCGGTAACGCCGGTATCGAAGCGGCCACCAACGAAGTCATCAAACAGGCTGAGCTGACGATCCTGATTCTGGTGTACATCTGTGTGGCGGTGATGTGCATGATCACCTTCCGTTCGTGGGCAGCGACGTTGTGCATCGTCCTGCCGCTGGTGCTGACCTCGGTACTCGGCAACGCGCTGATGGCGTTCATGGGCATCGGCGTGAAGGTTGCGACGTTACCGGTGGTGGCGCTGGGTGTGGGGATTGGTGTCGACTACGGCATCTACATCTACAGCCGTCTGGAAAGTTTCCTGCGCGCAGGGCTGCCGTTGCAGGAAGCCTATTACCAGACGCTGAAATCCACCGGTAAAGCCGTGCTGTTTACTGGTCTGTGCCTGGCGATCGGCGTGTGCACGTGGATCTTCTCGGCGATCAAGTTCCAGGCCGACATGGGCCTGATGCTGACCTTTATGTTGCTGTGGAACATGTTCGGTGCGCTGTGGCTGCTGCCGGCACTGGCGAAGTTCCTGATCAAGCCGGAGAAACTGGCGGGGCAGAAGGGCAATTCGCTGTTTGCGCATTGATCTGAAGGGCTGAAACGACGAAGCCGCAACCTTAGGGTTGCGGCTTTTTTTGTGGCTCAAGATCAACAGCCCCTCACCCTAGCCCTCTCCCGGAGGGAGAGGGGACTGACCGAGGTGTGCGGCTTGATTCATCGACCTGAGATACCGAGTCGATTATGGATTCACAGCAAATCGTTCAAGTCGGCGTAAATCTCGAATATCCCCCAATCGGTCCCCTCTACCTCTGGGAGAGGGCTAGGGTGAGGGCAGAGGATCTCAAGCGTTAAGTGAGTTCAGCGCCGAGCACAACACTCAATGCACTACGCGCATCATCCAGCTGCACCAACGTCGCATGCCGAGCACCCAGCGCATCCCGATTTTCGATCGCCGTCAAAATCGCCTTATGCCGAGGCAACGCCAATTCATGCAGATTCGGCCGCTGATTCGAATGCTTCAGCGCCTCGGCAATCGCCACCGACAACATATTGCACAGGTTCGCCAGCAAATCATTGTGCGTCGCATCGGCAATCCGGCTATGGAAATCCAGATCTGGCTGCAACAAAGCCTCCGGCGTCGGCGCGGCTTCCATGCGCTGGTAGGCCTCACCGATAGACGCAATTTCAGCATCGGTCGCATGTTGAGCGGCGAGGGCAGCGGCGGCGGGTTCGATGATGCTGCGCACGCTGGTCAGCACATTGAAGAATTCATTCTGCGGGCTGCTTTGCATCAGCCAGTGCAGCACGTCCGGGTCGAGCATGTGCCATTCGCGCCGCGCTTTGACCACCGTGCCCACGCGCGGTCTGGAATACACCAAACCCTTGGCCACCAGCACCCGCGTGGCTTCACGCAACACCGGCCGGCTGACCGCGTACTCCTCGCAGAGCAAGGCTTCGGCGGGCAGTTTGTCGTCGGGCAAAAAGCGTCCGGAGACGATCTGCATGCCCAGTTCCTGGACGATGCGCGAGTGCATGCTTTTACGATCGGAGGGTTTGCGGTAATCCATGGGGAACGGCGCGATCCTGAGCGGTGGAGATGCCGCGCATCATAGCAGGCACCAGACAATCTTGAGGCGGGGAATGATCGTTCCCACGCTCTGCGTGGGAATGCCGCCCGGGACGCTCTGCGTCCCATTTCAGAGCTGGAACGCGGAGCGTCCCTTGAGGCATTCCCACGCGGAGCGTGGGGACGATCAATGTGGGAGCGAGCAGGCTCGCTCCCACAGGAGAATTGCGCTGTTAGTGAGAGTGGCGCGGCACTTCAGCCCCGCGGCAACCGACGAGGAAATCAAAGTCACAACCCTGATCCGCCTGCAGTACATGGTCGATGTACAGCTGACGATAGCCACCCACCAACAACTGCTGCGGAGGCTGCAGATCCGCCATGCGCGCTGCCAGTTCGGCATCCGGAATGTCCAGGTGCAAACGCCCGGTGGCGCAATCCAGCTCGATCCAGTCGCCTTCCTTCACCGTCGCCAAAGGCCCGCCGGCCGCCGCTTCTGGCGCCACGTGCAAGACCACCGTGCCGTACGCCGTGCCGCTCATCCGTGCATCGGAAATGCGCACCATGTCCGTCACACCCTGTGCCAACAGCTTGGCCGGCAAGCCCATGTTGCCAACTTCAGCCATGCCCGGATAACCCTTCGGCCCGCAGTTCTTCATCACCAGAATCGAATCCTTATCGACGTCCAGTTCCGGATCGTTGATCCGCGCCTTGTACATGTCGAAGTTCTCGAACACCACCGCACGGCCGCGATGCTGCATCAATTCCGGGGTTGCGGCGGACGGTTTGAGCACAGCACCCAGCGGCGCCAAGTTACCGCGCAACACACAAATCCCGCCATCGGCGCGAATCGGATTGTCGAGCGTGCGGATCACTTCGTCTTCGCCGTAGATCGGCGCGTCCTTGGTGTTCTCGCCGATGGACTTGCCGTTGACGGTCAGTGCATTCGGATTAGGAATCAGATTGGCTTCACCGAGGCGGCGCAGCACCGCTGGCAACCCCCCGGCGTAATAGAACTCTTCCATCAGGAAACGCCCCGACGGTTGCAGGTCGACGATGGTCGGCATGCCGCGACCGATGCGGGTCCAGTCGTCCAGATCCAGCTCGACGCCGATGCGCCCGGCGATGGCTTTCAGGTGAATCACCGCGTTGGTCGAACCGCCGATAGCAGCGTTCACGCGGATAGCGTTTTCGAAGGCTTCTTTGGTCAGAATCTTCGACAGTTTCAAATCTTCGCGAACCATCTCCACCGCGCGCATGCCGGACATGTGCGCCAACACATAACGCCGCGCATCCACCGCCGGAATCGCCGCGTTGTGCGGCAGCGAAGTGCCCAGTGCTTCAGCCATGCAGGCCATCGTCGATGCGGTGCCCATGGTGTTGCAGGTGCCCGCCGAACGCGACATGCCGCCCTCGGCTGCGAGGAAATCGTCGATGGTGATGGTGCCAGCCTTGACCTGCTCGCTGAGCTGCCAGACCACGGTGCCGGAACCGATGTCCTTGCCCTTGTGCTTGCCGTTGAGCATCGGTCCGCCAGTGACAACGATGGCCGGCACGTCGCAACTGGCCGCGCCCATCAGCAGCGCCGGGGTGGTTTTGTCACAACCGGTGAGCAGCACCACGCCGTCGATCGGGTTGCCGCGAATCGCTTCTTCAACGTCCATGCTCGCCAGGTTGCGGGTGAGCATGGCGGTCGGGCGCAGGTTCGATTCGCCGTTGGAGAACACCGGGAATTCCACCGGAAAACCGCCAGCCTCGATCACCCCGCGTTTGACGTGCTCCGCGATCTGGCGGAAGTGCGCGTTGCACGGGGTCAGTTCCGACCAGGTGTTGCAGATGCCGATGATCGGCTTGCCATGGAACTGGTGGTCGGCGATGCCCTGATTCTTCATCCAGCTGCGGTACATGAAGCCGTTCTTGTCGGCCGTGCCAAACCATTGGGCGGAGCGCAGGGTGGGTTTCTTATCAGACATGATCGATTCTCTTATTGTATGACTATAGTGTTCCAGCTACGGCTTAATCTAAGCGCAAAATCCTAGGTTTGGAAGTGTTGTTGGTGAATTAGTATTACTATATAGTCGTTTTCGACGGAGGGATGGCCCTGGCGGTTTTCCGTGAGAGGCGTCCCCCGAGGTTCTATAAAAACAACAATCGGAGACCGATCTCATGAGCCAGGAACTGCGGCTAATCCGGCGCATTACGCTGAAACTGATTCCCTTCCTGATCCTGCTGTACCTGATCGCCTATGTGGATCGTTCCGCCGTCGGCTTCGCCAAGTTGCACATGGGCGCCGACATCGGCATCGGCGATGCCGCTTACGGCCTCGGCGCCGGGCTGTTCTTCATTGGCTACTTCCTCCTCGAAATTCCCAGCAACCTGATGCTCGAACGCTTCGGCGCACGACGCTGGTTCGCGCGGATCATGATCACTTGGGGCGCCATCACCATCGGCATGGCCTTCGTTCAGGGGCCGCACAGTTTCTACGTGATGCGCTTTCTGCTCGGCGCGGCCGAGGCGGGGTTCTTCCCCGGCGTTCTCTACTACATCACCCAATGGTTCCCGGTGCGCCATCGCGGCAAGATTCTCGGGCTGTTCATTCTTTCCCAGCCCATCGCCATGATGATCACCGGCCCGGTGTCCGGCGGTTTGCTCGGCATGGACGGCGTTCTGGGTCTGCATGGCTGGCAGTGGCTGTTCATCGTCATCGGCACCCCGGCGATTCTGCTGACCTGGCCGGTGTTGCGCTGGTTGCCGGATGGTCCGCAGCAAGTGAAGTGGATGGATCAGGCAGAGAAAGACTGGCTGACCGGCGAGCTGAAAAAGGATTTGCAGGCATACGGCCAGACTCGCCACGGCAATCCGCTGCATGCGCTGAAAGACAAACGCGTGTTGCTGCTGGCGCTGTTCTATCTGCCGGTGACGTTGAGCATTTATGGCTTGGGTTTGTGGTTACCGACATTGATCAAACAGTTTGGCGGCAGTGATCTGGTCACCGGTTTTGTTTCGTCGGTGCCGTACATCTTCGGGATCATCGGTTTGCTGATCGTGCCGCGCAGTTCTGATCGTTTGAATGATCGCTACGGGCATCTGGCGGTTCTGTATGTGCTGGGCGCGATTGGCCTGTTCATGAGTGCGTGGCTGTCGTTGCCGGTGGCGCAACTGGCGGCGCTGTGTCTGGTGGCGTTTGCGCTGTTTTCCTGCACGGCGGTGTTCTGGACCTTGCCGGGGCGCTTCTTTGCCGGCGCGAGTGCGGCGGCGGGGATTGCCTTGATCAACTCAGTGGGGAATCTCGGCGGGTACATCGGGCCGTTCGTGATTGGGGCGTTGAAGGAATACACCGGGAATCTAGCGTCTGGGCTGTACTTCCTCTCGGGGGTGATGGTGTTCGGCTTGATTCTGACCGGCGTTGTCTATCGCGTGCTGGAACGCAAACACGTGCTGCCGGTTGACCAATTTGCCGCCAGCGCACGCGGCGCTACCCGTACCTGACTGACCAACACCGGTCCCCTGTAGGAGTGAGCCTGCTCGCGATAGCGGTCTATCAGTTGACAACTTTTTGGCTGACACACCGCTATCGCGAGCAGGCTCACTCCTACAAGGATCTGCGGTGTTTCGAATAACACAGGAGAAAATCATGCATCTGGTTCAATTCGAATTAAGCAACCGCGAACGCCGCGTCGGCGTGGTCGACAACGGTCTGGTGCGCGAGGTGCAAGACGCGCGCAGCGTGCGTGATCTGGCGCTGGCCGCCATCGAAGCCGGCAACACCCTCGAGCAGCAAGTGCAAATCTTCGGCCTCGGCATCAGCCACGACTACACCGAATTGCTCGCGCAACTGCGCGTCCTGCCGCCCCTCGACCACCCGGACCCGGCGCACATGCTGGTCAGCGGCACCGGCCTGACCCATTTGGGCAGCGCTTCGGCCCGGGACAAAATGCACCAGCAGGCCGGCGACGAAGCGACGATGACCGACACCATGCGCATCTTCAAATGGGGCGTGGAGGGCGGTAAACCGGCGGCGGGGCAGGCAGGCGTACAACCTGAATGGTTTTACAAAGGCGACGGCAGCATCGTCGTCCGCCCGGGCCAACCCTTCCCGGTACCACCGTTTGCCGAAGACGCCGGTGAAGAACCAGAAATGGCCGGCCTGTACCTCATCGGCAACGACGGAAAGCCTTATCGTCTGGGCTTTGCGGTCGGCAACGAGTTCTCCGATCACATCATGGAACGCAAGAATTACCTGTACCTCGCGCACTCGAAATTGCGCAGCTGCAGCTATGGCCCGGAACTTCGCACCGGCGAACTGCCTCAACATCTGGCAGGCACCAGTCGCATCCTGCGTAACGGCGAAGTGCTCTGGCAGAACGAGTTTCTCAGCGGCGAGGCGAATATGTGCCACAGCCTCGCCAACCTCGAATACCACCACTTCAAATACAGCCAGTTCTTGCGCCCGGGCGACGTGCACATTCATTTTTTCGGCACCGCGACGCTGTCGTTTGCCGATGGCATTCGCACGCAGCCGGGCGATGTCTTTGAAATCAGCCAGGCCGAATTCGGCGCGCCACTGGTGAACGGCATCGTCCCGGTTCCAGCGGTTTATGAGCCGGACAGCATCGGCACCCTTTAAGGAGATCCCATGACTCAGATTCTCGGTCACAACTACATCGGCGGTCAGCGCAGCGCGGCTGGCGACGTCAAACTGCAATCGGTCGATGCAACGACGGGCGAGCAACTGCCGCACGATTTCATTCAGGCCACCGCCGAAGAAGTCGACGCCGCCGCCAAAGCCGCCGCTGCCGCGTACCCGGCTTACCGCAGCCTCAGTGCCGAACGCCGCGCGCAGTTTCTCGATGCGATCGCCGATGAACTGGACGCCCTCGGTGATGATTTCGTCGCCGTGGTCTGCCGCGAAACGGCATTGCCGGCCGGACGCATTCAAGGCGAGCGCGGGCGTACCAGCGGGCAGATGCGCCTGTTCGCCAAAGTGCTGCGCCGGGGCGATTTTTACGGTGCGCGGATTGATCTGCCGTTGCCGGATCGTCAGCCATTGCCACGTCCGGATCTGCGCCAATACCGCATTGGTCTTGGCCCGGTGGCGGTGTTCGGCGCAAGCAACTTTCCATTGGCATTTTCCACCGCTGGCGGCGACACCGCCTCGGCGCTGGCCGCCGGTTGCCCGGTGGTGTTCAAGGCCCACAGCGGTCACATGGCCACGGCTGAACTGGTCGCCGATGCACTGATCCGCGCCGCCGAAAAAACCGCCATGCCCGCCGGCGTGTTCAACATGATCTACGGCGGTGGGGTTGGCGAATGGCTGGTCAAACATCCGGCGATTCAGGCGGTCGGTTTCACCGGCTCGCTCAAGGGCGGCAGGGCGCTGTGCGACATGGCCGCCGCACGGCCGCAACCGATTCCGGTGTTTGCCGAGATGTCGAGCATCAACCCGGTGATCATCCTGCCGCAGGCACTTGCCGAGCGTTCGGAAACCGTCGCCCGCGACCTGACCGCGTCGGTGGTGCAGGGCTGCGGCCAGTTCTGTACCAATCCGGGGCTGGTGATCGGCATTCGTTCGCCACAGTTCACCGCATTCGTCCAGCAGGTCGCTGGTCTGATCGGCGATCAACCGGCACAAACCATGCTCAACGCCGGCACCCTCGGCAGCTACGGCAAAGGCTTGCAGAAGCTGTTGGCGCATCCCGGCATTGAGCATCTGGCCGGCAATCCGCAGCAAGGCAATCAGGCGCAGCCGCAGTTGTTCAAGGCCGACGCGAGCCTGTTGATCGATGGTGATGAGGTGCTGCAGGAAGAAGTGTTCGGACCGACCACGGTGATTGTCGAAGTGGCGGACAAGGCGCAACTCAGCGCTGCGCTGCATGGCCTGCACGGGCAACTCACCGCGACGATCATTGGCGAGCTGGCGGACTTCGAACGTTTCCCTGAATTGACGCCACTTCTGGAACAGAAGGTCGGGCGGATTCTGCTTAACGGCTATCCGACCGGTGTCGAGGTGTGTGATTCGATGGTCCACGGCGGGCCGTATCCGGCGACATCCGATGCTCGTGGCACTTCGGTGGGCACGCTGGCCATTGATCGCTTCCTGCGCCCGGTGTGCTTCCAGAATTACCCGGACAGCTTGCTGCCCGAGCCGCTGAAAAACGCCAATCCGTTGCGCATCCAGCGCCTCGTCGACGGCAAGCCCTCGCGCGACGCGTTGTAACCGACAGCCAATATCCCCTGTGGGAGCGAGCCTGCTCGCGAATGCATTCTTTCAGTCAATTATTCATTGCCTGACACAGCGCTTTCGCGAGCAAGCTCGCTCCCACAGGGGTTCCAGCGGGGCCTCTGGACCACATTGAGCTATCATTGGCCCTTTCCCCCTAGAAAGACTGTTTGCCATGACTGCCCAAACCCTTCTCAACGCCCTCGAACACTGCGGCATGGTCGAAATCGACGGCTTGCACGCCTTCGAATTTTCCCTCGACGAAGACGACAACCTGCACATCGAATGCATCGATGGCCGCGAGGCCAAGCATTGGGAATTCACGCCGGCTCAGGTTGCAGCGGCAACCTTCGACGACTCTTTGCAGAGCTGGTTGATCGTCGGCTATTTCAATGAAACCAAAGCGATCGGCGAACACCGCTTGGTTTGTCATGGCGACGTAGTCAGCAGCAGCGATGACGAGGATGACAATCAATGAAAATGCGTAAATTCTGGCCGCTGCTGATGGCCGGCAGCGTCGGTGCCATGGGGCTTTCCAGCGCATCCGCCGAGAACTTCCAGCTGCTGGTCGGTTCCTACACCGCCAACACCAGCCAGGGCCTCTATCGAATGAACTTCGACAGCGCCACTGGCCAGATCGCCGCCAAACCGCTGCAGGTGGTCAAGAGCGAAAACCCGTCATGGCTGACCCTCTCCAAAGACCAGCATCGCCTGTTTGTGGTCAACGAAAACGGCCCGGGCCAGAAAGACCCGGTCGGCCGTGTCAGCAGCTATTCGATTGATCCGAAAACCCACACGCTGACCCTGATCAATCAAGTGCAAAGCCTGGGCAACGAACCGACCCATTCGAGCCTCAGCGGTGACGCCAGCCACTTGTTCGTCAGCAACTATTCGGTGGTGGAGGACCCGGGTGGAACGTTGGCGGTATTGCCGGTCGGTGCCGACGGCAAACTCAAACCTGTCGTGCAGATGAGCGCGCACCCGGCCAGCCGCGTCAATCCCGAGCGTCAGGCGTCGAACCACGTGCACTCGACGGTCTCATCGCCGGACGGTCGCTACGTGTTCTCCAATGACCTCGGTGCGGACAAAGTCTTCATCTACCAATTCGACCCGAAGGCCAACCCGGACCTGCCGCTGACCCCGGCGAAAACGGCATCGGTGTCCATGCCCGCCGGCAGCGGCCCGCGTCATCTATTGTTCAGCGCTGATGGCAAACACGCCTGGCTGACCATGGAAATGAGCGCGCAGGTCGCGGTGTTCGACTATAACGACGGCGTGCTGACCCAGACGCAACTGGTCGATCTGGCTGCCGGCCAGCCGACTTCGGACAAGGCCGGTGCGGCGCTACACGCCTCGGCGGATGGCAAGTTCCTCTACGTCAGCAACCGTGGCACCGCCAATCAGTTGGTGGTGTTTGCGATTGATCCGGCGAGCGGCCAGCTCAAAGAACTGCAAAAGCGCTCGGTGGACGGTGATCACCCGCGCGAGTTCAGCCTCGACCCGAGTGGCAAATTCCTGCTGATCGCCAACCAGAAGAGCAACGAAATTGTCGTCGTCGAGCGCGATGGCAAGACCGGTCTGCTCGGCAAAACCGTGCAAAAACTGCCGATGGACGCGCCCAGCGACCTCAAGTTTCTAGTGCGACAATAAGCCACAGGCCCCGGTTTGCGGGGCCTGCCTCTTTGTATTAATCGCGCTGATATCCGGTAATGCTACAAAGCATTTCAAGCGATCAACCCTCGAGCGTTAAGTTTGCTTCACAGCCCAACCGGGCAAACAAGCCAACCGAACACGAGGGTTACCGCCATGAACTTCAATCTCTTCTCCGTAATTGCCGCTTCCGCCATCTCTGCCACCGTGGTACTGCCAGCCGGTGCCAACGTTGAAATCGCCAGCAAAAAATCCCACACCCAGAGCTACACCCAGAAATACCTGCAACGGAGCGCCAACTTCTACGCCGCCCTGGATCACAAAGCCCAACACTGAAATGCCCGCTTCGAACAACTCCCTGTAGGCGCTGCCGAAGGCTGCAGTCTTGATCTTGCCCTTGGGGTCGTTCCCACGCTCCGCGTGGGAACGCAGCCCGTGACGCTCCGCGTCACTGGACGCAGAGCGTCCCAAGAGGCATTCCCACGCTGAGCATGGGAACGATCAGATCGCAGCCTTCGGCAGCTCCTACACGTGTGCGTGTGTTTTTCGCAGCACGATAGGTTTCTTCAAACATGCAAATAGACTGGCTAAATAATCAACGAAGCTGATGTTTACTATGGCAAACCCTGAGTGGTTCGCGCGGCTTTTTTGATCGATTCTGTGGGCATCGAAACATGCCCACGGGAGAACACCATGGCCAGCGCAATCCTTCATTCAGCCAAACGCGGCGCCTACCTGGTCATCGGTCTGTACCTGGCCGTGGTGCTGGTCGTCAGCATCGCATCGCAAATGGAGCACAGCTTCGACGCACCGATTCAAGTTGCCCATCCTGGCATCCGGTTCGAAGTCCGCTCGCAAGGCGTGATGGTCGACCGGGCCGAACTCGCAGGAGTCGGCGGAGCATGAAAGGCTACAGACTTTGGGTGATCGCCGGTTTGGCGTTTTTCACCAACGGCGCTTCATTATTGGGTATCGGCCAAGGCTCGGTGGGCGCATTGGCCCGGGCCATAGAGGCCAATCACAGCATTGCGCACAACATCGAACGGGCGAATACGCTGGGGCTGATGGCTGGCAATCCGCCGGTAAAAGTCTCGGCCGATTTTCTCGGGCCATTCGAGATAGATTGCATGGCACTGGGCATGTGCCAAGCGCTGGCTTGACCCTGTAGGAGCTTGATCGTTCCCACGCTCCGCGTGGGAATGCAGCCCCGGACGCTCCGCGTCCGATTGGAACGCAGAGCGTCCCTTGAGGCATTCCCACGCAGAGCGTGGGAACGATCAAGCAGGAAGGTAAGGGTTACTTCCTCATGATCGAGGTGAAGAGTTCGGACTCGAGGAAACGCTGCAACCAGGCTTGTAAGCGAACATAAGGCGTCTGCGCAAACCACTCGCGATCCACATGGGCAAACTGCCGAACGAAGGGCAGCAGGGCGATATCCGCCAGGCTCGGATGATCGGCCAGCAGATAATCGCGATCGTTGAGCAGCACTTCCAGCCGCTGCAAATACACCGCGCCTTCAGCCCGATAAACCTCCATCGGCTGCTCGGGATAACGCTCGGCATACTTGTAGCGATTCAACTGCACCTTGAACCCCTGATCATTCGCCTCGATCAATTCAGCAATCCGCGAGTCGCCATCAAGCAACCAACCCTGCGGGTCATTCTGCGCCAACGCCCAGCGCATGATCTCCAGACTCTCATCAATCACCCGTCCACCGGCAGCCAGCACCGGCACCGTACCCTTGGGCGAGATCGCCAGCATCTCGGCCGGTTTGGCCTTGAGGCTGACTTCGATGATGTCCACCGGCACACCCGAATAACGCAGCGCCATCCGCGCGCGCATCGCGTACGGGCAGCGGCGGAAGGAATACAGCGTGTTCATTTCACCTCCAGCGTGCTCAAACCGTTGCCTTGGCGCTGCACCTGAATCTGCACCGGAATCCGTTCGTGCATTTCCTGCACGTGGGAAATCACCGCGACCTTGCGGCCCTGCGCCTGCAAACCATCGAGCGCATCCATCGCCAGTTGCAGCGACTCCGGATCGAGGCTGCCAAAGCCTTCATCGATAAACAGCGATTCGATCTTCAGCGTACTCGACGCCATCGACGCCAGACCGAGTGCCAATGCCAGCGACACCAGGAACGTCTCGCCGCCAGACAACGAATGCACCGAACGCAGTTCGTCACCCATTTCGGTGTCCATCACCAGCAGGCCAAGCATGCTGCCGCCGCGTTTCAGGCGATAGCGTTTGACCAGTTGGCGCAGTTGCACGTTGGCGTGATGCACCAGCAAGTCGAGGTTGTAGGCCTGGGCGATCTTGCGGAAGGTGTCACCGGTGGCCGAGCCGATCAAGGCACTCAGTCGCGCCCAGCGTTGATACTCGGCGTAGGCCTCGGCGATCTGCTGGGCCAGCGCTTGATTGGCGTTTTGCCGGCGCTGGTCTTCGACCTGTTCGGCACGCAGTTCGGCGCACTGCTGTTCGCTGACAGTGAACTGATTCTGCACATCGGTGAGGGCGCTCGCCAGTTGTTCGGCATCCAGATTGCCGTTGTGTTGCGCCTGATGATCGAGCAGGCGCTGGTCACGCTCCTGCAACAACACCTTGGCCTGTTCGATGGCTTTTTCGTTGTGCTGCAAGCGCTGGCGCAGCTCGGCGACCTGCGCGTCGTCGACCCGCAACAGGTCTTCGAGGCCGCCGTCATCCAGCTCTGGATGACGGGCGCGCCAGTCGGCAATTTTGCCGGCCAGATCCTGCTCTTCGCTTTCCAGAGTCTGCAAACGTTCCTGCTGCGCTTTGAGCTCGGCAGCGATCTGCACGAGTTGCGTGCGCACGTTCTGCAGTTCCTGCGCGGTAGCGGTTTCGGCGTTGCGCGCCTGTTCAACTGCTTGCTCAAGCTGCTGCTGCCAGTGCTCGGCGCTGCTGTGCTCGCCAAG
The DNA here is from genome assembly GCF_977020205.1 of Pseudomonas sp. AIG. Classification (NCBI taxonomy): domain Bacteria; kingdom Pseudomonadati; phylum Pseudomonadota; class Gammaproteobacteria; order Pseudomonadales; family Pseudomonadaceae; genus Pseudomonas; species Pseudomonas sp. AIG. The sequence continues at coordinate 90,085 of NZ_CDROCK010000022.1, forward strand.
CAATTGTGCGAGTTTCTGCTGGCAGGCTTGCTGTTGTTCGGCCAACGCATTGAACTGTTGTTCAGCCGTTTGCGCTTGCTGGAGGCGGGTCTGCTGACGGTCCTGCTCTTTCTCCAGCGTTTGCTGACGCTGTTGCTGTTCGGTCAGTTCTTCCTTCTGCTGCTCGAGTTGCGCCAGGCGCTCGGCGATCTGTCGGTCGAGTTGCATGAAGGTCGCCGCCGGCTCACGACGCAAGGCCTCAAGGGTCTCGGCCGGCAGCACATTGCCGAACGCCGTCAGTTCTTCGTCGAGGCGCTGACGGTCGCTGCTCAACTCGCGCTGCTGATTGTTCAGGTGCTGCGCCGCTTGTTGATGCGCAGTTTCTGCCTGACGCAATTGCTGGGTCAGACGCGCGGCATCCTGTTGCAGGGTGAGCAGGGCGCTCTGGCGTTGTTCGTCCTGAGTGATGCTCTGGTTCAGTTGCTCGTTTTGCCGGGCGAGCCAGGCATCGCGCTTGTCGGCGTCCTGATTGAACAACTGCGCGGACAGCGGATGCGCATCGAGGCCAGGCGCCAACGCTTGCTGCTGGTTCGCCAGTTGTTCTTGCTGTTGCAGCAGTTCTTTCTGTTGCGCGATCACGCCACCGACCTCGGCGCGCAGTTCGATAAGCTTTTCCTTGAGCTGATCGACTACCTGCTGAGCATTGGCCTGCTCGCTTTCATCATGCCGACCAAGACTTTGCAGCAGCGCTTCCGGCTGATGATATGGATGCTCGTTGCTGCCGCAGACCGGGCATGGCTGATCGTCCTGCAACTGCGCGCGCAACTCTTCGACGCTGGCACTGCGCGCCAGGCGCTGGCGTTCAAGCAGCTCGCGGGTGACGTTGAGGGTTTGCTCGGCGACGGTCAGATCGGCTTTGGTTTTTACGCCGTCCTGGGTCAGTCGCTCGCGCTCCTGCTGGACGCTGAGCTGGCGTTGTTGCAGCTCGCCGCTGCGTTTGTCGAGATCCTGTTGCGTGGCCCACAGACGTGACAGGTCTTCGAAGGCGCGCAGCTGTTTGCGGTTGTCCTGCAGCAGCGTGCCGAGGATGCCGATCTGCTCGGCGACCGCATCCGGTTCGGCGCCAGCCTCTTTGAACAGCACCTCAAGTTGCTGTTTCTGCGTGGCCAGCTCTTCAGCGCTACGCGTGGCGTTCTCTTCGAGACTCGCCAGTTCCGCCTGACCCTTGTTCAGGCGATTGCCGATCAGCATCAGTTGTTGCAGGCGATCGCGATAGGCATTCCACGCATCGCTCAACGGCGCCAGATGAGTGCTTTGCTCAAGTTCGGCGGCGATGCGTTGCAGGCGCTCGCTGACCTGAGTCTGTTTTTCCAGCAAGGCTTGAATGGCGTTCTGGCCTTCGGTGCACGCTTGCTGCGCATTGAGCGTCGCTTCGGTACTTTGCGCGACATCCTTGACCAGACGGGCGAGGGTGCTTTGCTCTTCGAAGGCCTGACGCAACAGCGGCGCGTTTTCCGACTGGCGCTGCTGCGCTTCGCGCAGGGCGACTTTCGCCGCTTCCAGAGTTTGTTCCAGTTGCGTCTGCCGCTCAGTCAGTTCGGCATGTTGCTGTGTGTGCGCGGCGATTTGCGCGGCCAACGGCGCCAACAGCGCATCGAGTTCGGTTTTACGCGCGAACTGATGCCGCTGCGGGCCGAGCTGCTCCAGTCGCGTCAGTTTCACTCGCTCGCCGGCCAGACCTTCTGATTGCTGCTGGGCACCGTGCAGTTGCTCGGTGGCGGCTTGCTGCGCATCCTGCAACACCCGCAAATCCTTGAGCCAGCCGTGCTGTTGCTCAAGCTGTTTGAGCTGCGCCTGTTGCAGTTTCAGCTGTTGTTGCGCAGCGTTGAAGCGCTCGTCCAGTTCGGCCCGGGCTTCAGGTGCCAACGGGGTTACGCCGGTGGCCTGATCCTGCAACAGCTTGTGCGCTTCGCGAGCCTCTTTGGTCTTGTCGAAGGCGCGGCGGCCGAGGCGGGTGTACAGCGCGGTGTCGGTGAGCTTTTCCAGCAGTTCGCTGCGGTCGTTGTCGTCCGCTTTCAGGAACGCACTGAACTCGCTCTGCGCCAGCAACACGGCACGGGTGAATTGTTCGAAATTGAGGCCGAGCGCAGCTTCCAGTTGCGTTTTGTACTCACCTTTCTGGCTGGCGAGCAGTTGATCCTGATCGATGTCGCGCAGGCTCTGACGACTGGCTTGCAGCTTGCCGCCGGCCTTCTCGCGGGCGCGGTTGGCTTCCCACCGCGCCCGATAACGACGGCCATCGACACCGACGAAATCCACTTCGGCATAACCTTCGCCGGTGCCGCGACGCAGCAGAGTGCGCGGGTCGCCGGTGGCGATTTCGCCGTCAGCATCCGGGACTTTCGCGTCGCGGCCGGTGTTGTTCAGACGCGGCACGGCGCCGAACAGCGCCAGGCACAAGGCGTCGAGCAGGGTGCTTTTACCGGCGCCGGTCGGGCCGGTAATCGCGAACAAACCGGCGCTGGCCAGCGGCTCAGCGGTGAAATCGATTTCGAACGGGCCGGCGAGCGAGGCGAGGTTTTTCAAGCGAATGGCGAGAATTTTCATGGCTGCTCGCCCTCCAGTTGCACGTCTTGCAAGAGTTCGCCGAAGTCCTTCAACGTCTGCTCATCGACCTCACTGCCATAGTTGTCGAGCCAGGCGCGGCTGAACAGTTCTTGCGGAGTGAGTTGGTCGAGTTCTATCAGCGCGGTGCCATCTTCCTCGCCGTTAGCACCACGGTTGCCAGCGTATTCAGCGGCGATACGCACCAGGCGCACGGCTTTGCCTTGCAGAGCACTTTCCACTTGATGGCGCAGATCCGGCTGCGGCTCGTCGAGGGTTACGCGCACTTCCAGCCACGGCTGCCGCTGGGTTTCGGCGAGCAGATCGATGTTCGGCAGATCCGCCAGTTGCAGAAGAGTCTCGGCCAGCGGTGCCGGGCCGATGCGTTGCAGATTGACCGAGCGGGGGATCAGTTTCGGCTCGACGCTGACCAGGGTTTCGCCGTCGAGGGTGACATCGAGGATCTGATGTTGATAGCCAATCTCGGAGAACGACAACGGAATCGGCGAACCGCTATAGCGGATGCGTTCTTCACCGTTGACCTTCTGCGGCTTGTGCAAATGGCCGAGGGCGACGTAGCTGATGCTCGGCCCGAACAGGCTGGCGGGCAGGGCTTCGGCATTGCCGATGATCAGGCTGCGTTCGGAGTCCTCTGAAATGGAACCGCCGGCCATGTGCGCGTGGCTGATGGCGATCAGTGCCTGGCCGGGTTTGCGCTTGGCGTTGGCGGCTTCGATCAGCCACTCATGCACCTGACCGATGCCACGCAAATAGTTGTCGCCCAGATGCGCGCCAGTCACCTCCGCCGGGCGCAGGAACGGCAGCGCCAGGCACCACGCGGCGACTTCGCCGGTTTTATTCGGCAACGGCAGCAGCAGGCGTTCGGCATCCAATTGCCCGTCATCCAGCCACAACACCCGGCCCAGCGCATGCGTGCGCAAACGGCGCATCAACGGCGCGGGCAGTTCAATCCGTGAACCGGAATCGTGGTTGCCGGCGATCATCACGATGGTCAGCAACGGCTGCTGTTCGTGGGCGCTGACGATGAAGTCGTAGAGACGTTCCTGGGCTTTGACCGGCGGATTGACCGTGTCGAAGATGTCCCCGGCAATCAGCAGCACATCCGGCTGCGCCAGTTGCAGTTGGCGCAGCAGCCATTCGAGAAAACAGGCGTGCTCGAAATCGCGCTCCTGGCCGTGCAGGTTTTGCCCAAGGTGCCAGTCGGAGGTGTGGAACAGACGCAAGGTGGACTCCGCAACATTTAAGAGGTGATGGCCGCGAGGAAATGAAGGGCGGCGAAAGAGGGGAGAGTTTACAGATTATTGCGGTGGGAGGGCTTGTTGTGCAGGTGAGCGACGACTCACTGAGTCATGGTTTGCTGGATACCACTCATCGGAAGTGATTTCTCGGGTAAATCAAAAATTGACGCCAAAATAGTGGCCATCTAATATCGCGCCGCAAATTTGATATTAGTGCGCCACTATCCGGTGAAAGGGCCGTTTTGCGATCTGCAGCAAGGTTCGTGACTGTCAGGAAGTACCGCGCACTCACCGTCATCCGACTTTTACTGCTCGTTGTAAAGAGATCTTCAACATGGACGTTCGCCAGTACGCCTTCCTCGCGCATCAGCCTTCTGCTGCCGTAAAAAAACGCGAGTCTTTCCTCGGCATGTCAAAGCGCGGGCTGGCGTTTCTCTTGGCGAACGTCATGTTCTGGCAACCGATGTGGGCGCAGGCCGACGGTATTGTCGTCGCCAACCCGAATACCTCGCTGGATCGTGCCGGCAATGGCGTGCCGATCATCAACATCGCCACGCCCAATGCCAGTGGCCTGTCGCATAACCAGTTCCACGACTACAACGTCGGTGCCCAGGGCTTGATCCTCAACAACGGCTCGACGCAGAATAATCTGACCCAGCTGGGCGGCCACATCATCGACAACCCGAACCTGAAAAACAGCGGTTCGGCACAGGCGATTCTCAACGAAGTCATCA